>JAUPUC010000086.1 GCA_030917745.1 Patescibacteria group bacterium
CCTGAGTGGCAGGCAGGGAAACGGATGACGCATGCCCCGAAATGAAAAGGCCGCATTCGGGAGGAAGTTTCCGTGCGGCCAGAATGTTGTGATGCGGCGTATCATGATTTTTTCTGCGTGGCTCCCCAAAAGATATCCAGGTCGATTTCCTCAGGAGTTCCCGAGGGGGTACCGGCCGTGTAGCACGGGGGGCGATGATCGATACACCGGAACGGTACCGTAGAGGAGATACCGACATACCGAATTCCATGCAGGACAAGTTTTCCAGTTCGGTTATTTCGAAAGATTGTTTCTTCCATGAGAGCTCCGATGATGAGAGAGGGAGAAAGGAACTGCTTTGGTAGTATACAGGATATCTTTTTTCGGTGGTATTTGGTGTGGACGATTGACGTGAGGGGATATTTTTGCTATACTGTACCTATGGAGTGAGGAGAGGGTGGAGGTTCGCGAAAGCGGGCTTTTTTTCTTGAAATGACCGTTTCAAGCCACAAAATTCCGCTCTCCCATGAACCCTATATTAATACGTAATCAAGGTCAGAGTCGTTTCGTAAGCAAATTAAACAAGAGTCATATGGCAACACGTAAAGTAATTGATGGAGCGGAATCAGGTGAAAGCCTTTCCGGACGCCTTGGGGAATTCGGCAGCGCGGTTATGCAGATTGCCGATGAGAAAGGGCTATCGAAGGAGCGTGTACTCGAAGTGGTTGAGGCTGCATTGGCCGCTGCATACAAGAAGGATTATGGAAAGAAGGGTCAGGTCATCAAATCAAAATTCGATGATGTTTTAAAGGTAGCATCATATTTTCTTGTGAAAGAAGTGGTTGATGATACAACACGTGAATTTATTGTGGCAGAAGAAACGGAAGACGAATCAAATACTCTCGATCGACATGATTCGGAAGAAGCAGTTGATGAAGATCGTTTGCCGCGCTTTAATGCTGAGCGCGATATGACTCTTGAGGAAGCCAGACTTATTAAGAGTGATGCTCAGGTGGGTGATACGCTCGAGTTGCCGCTTGAGGCGCATGAAGAATTTGGCCGAGTAGCCGCGCAAACTGCTAAGCAGGTGGTTATTCAGCGTATTCGTGAAGCAGAACGCGAGACAATGTTTGAAGAGTACAAAGAGAAAGAAGGACAAATCATCAATGGTATTGTTCAGCGGATTGAAGGACGGAATATTTTTGTTGATCTTGGAAAATCTATCGGTGTGCTTTTCCCTTCAGAACAAGTTGAAGGAGAACGCTATCGTGTTGGGCAGCATCTGAAAGTGTATTTGGTCCGAGTCGAAGAGGATACTCGTGGCCCAGGGCTTCTCCTTTCTCGAACACATCCAGAAATGGTTCGTCACCTGTTCTCTCTTGAAGTGCCAGAAATATCAACCGGTACGGTGGAAGTGAAGGCTATCGCTCGTGAAGCCGGGTCTCGTACCAAAATCGCTGTTATGACGTCTGAAGAAGGAGTCGATCCAATCGGATCATGCGTTGGGCAGAAAGGAACTCGTGTGCAAGCAGTCATCGACGAGCTTGGCGGAGAAAAAATCGATATCATCGAATGGAGCAGTGATATGCGACAGTTTATTACGGCTGCCATGTCTCCCGCGAAAGTCGTTTCAGTGGAACTGTTTGAGGATGAAAACCGCGCTTTGGTCAAAGTTCCGCAGGATCAGCTTTCATTGGCTATCGGCAAGCGTGGGCAGAATGTGCGTCTTGCTGCCAAGCTTTCGGGATGGAGAATTGATGTCGTTGGAAATGATGAGCCTCTCGCAGGAGAGGAAGAAGATGCGGTCAGTGTCTCTGATGAGGAGTCAGTAAGCGAGGAAGAGTAACTTGTGAAAATAAATTGAGCTATATAACTTTACAACGAGTATGAATCTTTGGCATGAAGTTTCTTGTGGGAAGAATGTACCAGATAGCATCAATGTGATCATCGAGATCCAGAAGGGTTCAAAGAACAAGTACGAGATCGACAAGGAAACCGGTCTTATCAAGCTTGATCGAGCGATGAAGACCTCGCAGGATTACCCGTTCGATTATGGATTCGTTCCACAGAGTCTTTGGGAGGACAATGACCCACTCGATATCGTGCTTTTGACCACGTCACCACTCGTCCCGGGGATACTCGTGGAGGCCCGGCCGATTGCCGTGATGCGCGTCGTGGATTGCGGCGAGGGCGACGACAAGATCATTGCCGTTCCGAAGAGCGATCCCCGTTTCGATGAGATCGAGGACCTTGGGGATATCAATAAGCATACCCTGAAGGAGATTCAGCACTTCTTTGAGACATACAAGACGATCGATGACGGGAAGGAAGTCGTCGTGCAGGGCATCGAGGGGAAAGCCGCGGCTCTCGCGACAGTCGTGAAAGGCCTCAAGATGTACCAGGAGAAGTTCGGGAAATAATATTTCTTTGAGCCGGTGTTGTTTTAGAGATATGCTTTGAGGAGACAGATGTTTTTTTTGCATCTGAGAAGATACCCAGTGAATCACTGTGGTTTGAGGATGGAGGTTTAATCTATTAGCTATACGGACAGACGATATGGATATTCTTGTAAAGAAGTTGCCTGCTTCACGGGTGGAAATGAGCGTGACCTTGGCGTGGGATGAGTGGAAAAAGGAATGTGACCATGCTGCGGAACATGTTGCGAAAGAA
>JAUPUC010000036.1 GCA_030917745.1 Patescibacteria group bacterium
CGGGAGCATAGCGGGATCGTTCGTAATACTTCTGATAAGTTACCAGCCCTTGCCGGTTTGGGATCAATTATTGATGTACATCGCGCTGGCGCTGTGGAGTCTTGCTCTCTACCTCATCGATAGCATTCTGCATCGAAAAACGGTCGAGGAATTTCAACGACATATCGCAAAGCTCCGAGAAGAGAACGTCTGAAACGATACATCAGAAAAGAATCGATATTCTCGTCCTCTTCCGTCACAGTCACTGCCGCCCGACACCATCGCCGAGACATGGGCCGATGCGAGTAGGCTCACGGCCGACTCTGTCGGTGAGGCGTATTCTGGCATACGCCCAGTACCAACACCAAAAGCAACCCAGACGCCCCCGAGTTGTGAGACTCGGTTATCAAAACTCGCATATTGATTTATCGAGCAACAGGAAGACTTCTGTTGCTCGTTTTCTTTTTTTTCAACACATCACATGATTGATGGATTGATAAACGGTCGTAGAATAGAGAAGGAGTATTTCTCTCCTCTGTTTTGTGGGCAATTCTAGGTGTTTGCGCGGCTCTTTTGGTCATATATCTCTCTCCCAAGAGAGGTCCGTGCGCCTCGCCTGTAGAACAAAGTGAGAGAAGTTCAGTCTTTCTCTATTTTTTGTCGATACGAATTTCGCGATGAGTATCACTGCCTGTTTTCAAAGAGAGCGTGATGTCAATGCGCGTATTCGACAAAAGCGCCTCGATCCGCTCCGGCCATTCAAGGAGGACAATCCCCTCCGGATCATCACACCATTCGGTGAAGCCGATTTTTTCAAAATCTTCAGCCGTCTCCATACGATAGGCATCAGCGTGATAGATACGCCTTATACCATTTTGGGTTGGCTCTACTAGATGATATTCTTTCATCAACACAAAAGTGGGACTCACAAAAGGAGGTCTTGCTCCGCAGGCCCGGAGTATCCCCTGAATGAAAGTCGTCTTACCAGCCCCCAGATCCCCACGGAAACAAACGAGCGTTCCGGGAAGAAGAAAGGTGCCGAATTCGAGTCCTACCTTTTGGGTTTCTTCGGCGGTGTGAGTGAGATATTGTTTTTCCATAGAGAGACGTACGTATATTCCTCTTCCCTTTTAGCTATACCAAAAAAATGTCTGTCCGTCGAACACTGCCTCCCAATATTCTAGGAAACAAGTCCTTCTTTTCCCAATATACAACGGTCATATTCAGGTAGTCATCTAGCACAGTCATTTGACGTTTCGCTTTTCCCCTGCTAGGCTGATTCCTTACCGTAAACGACTGAAACGTCCTCTGGCGTCTCCCAAATTATGTCTCTTTCCCCCGACCAACAATTCCACGATCTCATCAAAAAATCCTCTCATCCGCTTATTTTATTGACTCCGTATCCCAGTCGCGATGATATGGCAGCGGCGCTTGCCCTCTCACTCTTCATCGAACGTCTTGGAAAATCAGTCACGCTGGCAGCTGATCGTATAGACACGACTCTCAATGAGCTCTCCTTTGTCGCAAGACCAAAAGAAGTCCTTTCTGCACTTTCCGGAGCCCGTGACTTTGTTCTTTCCTTCAATACCAGTTACAACAAAATCCTTGGTGTTCGTACGGCGCAAGAAGGTGATGAGTATCGTATTTATCTCACTCCCGAAAAGGGAACTATTGATCCGCGTGATTTTTCATTCATTCCAGCGCACTATCGTTTCGATGTCGCCATTATCATCGGTGCTCCCGATAAAGAACATCTCGGAAAAATTTTTGAAAATAATCCCGATATTTTTTACGAAGTACCGCTCATCAACATCGATACCAGCTCACAAAATGAGCTTTTCGGTCAGATTAACCTTGTTGATATCACTGCTTCATCAAAATCAGAAATCATCACCGAGCTCCTCGAACGAACCGTCCCCACTTTCATCACCGAGCCTATCGCCGAAGCCCTGCTCTCCGGAATCATGTCAGCTACCGAAAGTTTCCAGAAAAAAAATACCACTCCAAAGGCGCTCAAGGCTGCAGCTGAACTCATCGGACACGGAGCCGACCAACAAAAAATCGTCCGGGCTCTCTATCGGACCGAACCACTCCCCCTCCTCAAACTTTGGGGACGAGCGCTTTCACATATTCGCTGGGATGAGAAGCATAAGCTCATACTCGCTCCCGTTTCACTCGAAGATCTGGTGCAATCTCGGGCACACACGCATGATCTATCGCTCGTACTGGAAAAAATCCGAGGAAGCTTTTCTCTCGCGACCACCTTTGTCTTATTTTTTCAGGAAAGCCCTGTTGCTATTCGGGTTTTACTCAAGTGTCATAACACTGAAACACTCAACAAAATACATCTGTCCTTACACGAATCAGAAATCCAAGGTGATACGTTGGTGTTCTCTATTGCGGCGACCTCACTTGAAACCGCGGAGGTTTATCTCCAATCCCACCTCATACCACTCCTTGATCAGCCTGAAAATTAGGCATTCTATCTTGTGTTTCCTTTTCTCGTCTATCAGCCCGTGTGGCTGATTTTTTCATTCCATAATTCTTCGTTGTGCGCTAGAATAGACTCAATCACAATACAAAAAAATTATGGTAACGGTTGTTCAAAATGGCGGCATCGTCGATCCAAAAATTGAGAGGACCGCATTTATCCTCAAGAGACTCAGAGACTCCTCCATCGAGGAAGTGGCGTCACAACTCGCGCAGAACGCTGGTTATCCCTATATCGATCTGCACATTTTTCCTATTGGCTCAGAAGATGTCTTATTGATACCTGAAGAGACAGCACTGAAGCTTGGTATAGTTCTCTTTCACAAAAAAAATCTTGAGGTTCGTTTTGCTCTCCTCGATCCGAATAATCAGGCGGCGCTCGACTTCATCGCCCAGATCAGTGACGAGCATGGCTGGGAGAGCGAAATATATGTCGTCTCACAACCATCGTTTGATCGGGCAGCGGAACAATACAAACGTCGCACCTTCATCGACAACCTCGATCTCGTACGAGTATCCCTCACTGGAGAAGATCTTGACCAATTCGATCGTGATTTTGCACAACTCCTTTCCCTGAAAGACAGCCGCGATCTCAACACTTCTCGGGCCATGGAAATCATTCTTGCTGGAGCGAAAAAACTTGACGCGAGTGATGTCCATTTTGAAACAGAAGAGCATGCCACCCGACTCCGCTTTCGCATTGATGGTGTCCTGCAGGACATCGGTGATTTACCAGAAGCGGTCTATCATCTCCTTCTTTCTCGCGTCAAAATGCTCGGGAAAATGCGCCTCAACATCAGAAAAGAAGCTCAGGACGGACACTTCTACATTGATATTGATGGGAAGCGTATTGATATTCGTGTCAACTCCATTCCTGGAAAACATGGGGAAAGTATCAACATGCGTCTTCTCTCCAGTGATGACATTATCGTCAACGTTAATGATCTTGGTTTACGCGGTCTTGCCAATGAACAAGTCATGAAAGAAATCCGCAAACCCCATGGCATGATTCTCAATACCGGTCCAACCGGATCCGGAAAAACAACGACTCTCTACACACTTCTCTCTACTCTCAACGGCGCCGGAACCAAAATCATTACCATTGAAGACCCAATCGAGTATTCCCTTCAAGGCATCGTCCAAACTGAAGTTGCCAAAGATCGAAGTTATACTTTTGCTACCGCTCTCCGGGCCATCGTGCGTCAGGATCCCGATATCGTGCTGGTGGGTGAAATTCGAGATGATGAAACCGCTGATATCGCTATCAATGCCGCTCTTACTGGACACCTTCTCTTCTCAACTATCCATGCAAACTCCGCGGCCGCTGCGGTGCCACGCCTCATCGAACTCAGTGTCAAACCAACGCTGATTACCTCGGCCATGAATATTATTATCGCCCAGCGTCTGGTACGCAAACTCTGCACACACTGCCGCGTATCCTATGTGCCCGCCAAAGAAACATTCAGTTCCATCACCCGACTCATTTCAATCATCTCACCAAAAGCCAAAGTTTCTATCCCCAAAAATGTCGAGGAGCTCTGGCAAGCCAAGGGCTGCCAGCACTGTCACATGACTGGATATAAAGGGCGAATCGGTATTTTTGAGGTGCTTACCATGACTCCTGAAATCTCAGAGATTATCAACAACATGGGAAGTGAGGAGGAAATCTTCAAGATCGCTCTGGAAAATGGCATGATTACCATGACCCAAGATGGTATTCTCAAAGCACTCGAAGGCATCACTACCCTGGATGAAGTCTGGAGAGTAGCCGATCAAACCGAGATTCTCCAGAATATCTACGCCAAACTCATGCCGAGCTCGCTCTCTCGGGCATCCCTCGTGACAGAAACTCTTTACGCGGAAACAAAGCGCTCTCTTACTTCACTCCAATCTTTCGCTGAATTCGCCGAGAAACAAGATTCGAATCTTCGGCTCCCCACTTTGTTTGCGGCCGCTATCGCCATGAAAGCCGGAGACATCCATATCGAACCAAGTGAAACCACATTTGAAGTACGCTTTCGCATCGATGGTATTCTCCAGACAGTCGCTTCATTCCCGCTCAACGAATACCCTGGTTTTATGGGCGAAATCAAACTCCTCGGTGGCCTCAAGTCCGGAGAAGTGGCCGGGGTGACCGATAGTCGTTTCTCCATTAACCTCGAACGAGCCAATGAAAATGTCGAGGGAAACAAGGTAGATATCCGCCTCTCTATCATTCTTGGTGGCTTCGGTGAGACAGTCGTTATGCGCCTCCTCAATCAATCGGTGACCAAACTTGATCTCGCATCCCTCAATATTCGCAAACAAAGTCTCGACCGGCTTTTAACCGCGATCGACAAACCATACGGCATGATTCTCAATACCGGTCCAACCGGATCCGGAAAAACAACCACGCTGTATAGCGTCCTCGCTCGTCTCAATAAACCAGAAATCAAAATCATTACGGTTGAAGATCCAATCGAGTATCAAATATCCGGTCTTCTCCAAACGCAAACCAATGACGATTCGGGATACACCTTCGCCACCGCCCTTCGAGCACTCATGCGTCAGAATCCGGATATCATTATGATTGGTGAAATTCGAGATAACGAAACTGCTGAAGCAGCGATTCAGTCTGCCTCTACCGGACATCTGGTTCTCTCTACGCTTCATGCCAACTCAGCAGCCGGAACAGTCTCTCGACTTCTCAAAATGAATATCTCCCCGGATGACCTCGCCAATGCGAGTAATCTCTTCATGGCGCAACGCCTTGTTCGTCAACTCTGCAATCACTGCAAACAAGAATCACTCCCCACTCCCGAAGAACTGACTGCTATCGAATCAGTCATTCAATCCCTCTCGCCAGTGAGCGGCGTCGATATCCCCGCCTCCCGAATGATTTGGCGTGAAGCTGGCTGTCCTGACTGCAACGGCACTGGCTACACTGGCCGGATTACTATCGTAGAAGCACTTCCGGTCGACATTGAGATCCAAGAGCTCATCGGAAGAAGCGCTCTCGTCCACGAAATCGAAGAGCGAGCCATCGAACTCGGAATGATTACTATGGCGCAAGATGGAATCTTAGCCGTACTCGAAGGCCGCACTTCACTTGAAGAAGTAAAGCGGGTTACTGAAATTTAGAAAGAATCTCTTCTTCTCAGAAACGAAAAACTCCACTCAATAACGAGTGGAGTTTTTTCAAACGAGAGAAAGAGCGTTTGATCTGTAGACAGGCCTCTCACATGGGAGCGAGAGGAAAGGAACAGTGTCGAGGAATAGCGCAGCCGAAACCACCCTACCCGATCTGGACAAATCCCGCGCCTCTTTGAGATATGAGTTTACTCTTACTCACACAAAAAGATTTCTCTCGAGAGAGAAATCCATCCCAAATAGGTGCGGGACATAAAGTTCCCGAGATCAGAGGCAAAGATAGAGACCTCCGATTGTCTACAGATCAAGCGATCCTTCTTTTGTAAAACCAGAATTTTGGGACTCCGCCGAAGAGCTCAGACGCACAACGACTTTTTATGTTAGCATGGCTTTGATTTCTTGTCAAGTCGTGGTATTCTGTACCAGAAAGGATCTTCTTTTTCTTTTATTAAAGCCACAATTGAAGCATTTGGACTGAATCCCTCTCACAGTAAATCCCATCCATTATTAGTCAATATATCTCCCCCTATGCTCACCACCGCACAATCCCTCCCTGAAGAAGAAATTTTTGACAACACCCTCCGACCACAGACCTTTGCGGACTACGTTGGTCAAGAAAAAATCAAACGCAATCTCCATATCTTCATTGAGGCTGCCAAACATCGCGGCGAAAATATCGAACACGTACTCCTCTATGGCTCAGCCGGTCTTGGAAAAACGACCCTCTCACATATCATCGCCAAAGAAATGGGTGTGAATATTCGTATTACTTCCGGTCCCGCTATTGAGAAAGTCGGCGATCTCGGCTCCATCCTCACCAACCTCGAACCCGGAGATGTTCTTTTTATTGATGAGATCCATCGTCTCAACAAGTCTATCGAAGAAGTCCTCTACCCAGCCATGGAAGACTACAAACTCGATATCATCATCGGCAAAGGCCCTTCCGCTCGCACCATTCAGCTCGACCTCCCCAAATTCACTCTCATCGGTGCCACTACCAAGCTCGGCTCGCTCTCTAATCCACTTCGCAATCGTTTCGGATCCACTCATCGACTCGAGTTTTACACCCCGGCTGAAATCAAACGCATCGTCCTTCGTTCTGCGCGTATTCTCGGAGTCGAGCTCGATGATGCTGGTGCTGATATCATCGCTCATTCCAGTCGCCAGACCCCGCGTGTCGCTAACCGCATCTTGAAGCGCGTCCGCGACTATGCGCAAGTCCATCGAGAAAATAAAATCGATATCCACTCGGCCCGCGAAGCGCTCGCGCTCTTTGAAATTGATCCACTCGGCCTCGAACCGACTGATCGCCATATGCTCCGTGCCATTATTGAAAAATTCCGTGGCGGACCAGCTGGTATTCGCGCCGTCGCCTCGGTCATTGGTGAAGAAGAACAAACCATTGAAGACGTGTATGAACCCTATCTCATACAACTTGGTTTCATCGCTCGCACTCCCCGCGGTCGAGTCGTTACTCCTGATGGGTACAAGCATCTTGGTCTTATCCCTCCCGACAGCGCCTATCTTTTCTAAGAGAAACATTCAAAAAAAACTCTCCCTGCAACAGATCAATCAAAAAATTCTTTGATTGATTTTCTCTAGGCAATGACACGGGAATACGATAAAATACAGATACATACAAAACTTGCATGCAACTTATCGCCTGGGCTTTCTATTCAGTTCTCATCGTCACCTATGTCGCATCGGCTGGGTTTGTTTTATTTCATATTTTTCGCTATTCACTCTGTCGGACAAACGCTCTTTTTGGAGCTTCATTCTTCTTCATCGTGTTCATACTTCTCTTCTTCATCAACATCTCTCTCTTCTCTGCATTGCCCCTCGACGAGCTCATAGGCGGCGGGAATTTAGGCTTCCCACAATCAAACGGATTTTAATACCTCTCTATGTCCTCCTTTTCTCGCTATCATTTTCAAGGCCAGCGTGAAAACGAAGAAGTGCTTCGTATTATTCATCGTCACTGGTTTAATATTTTTCTGCAGTACACCGGTATCGGGTGCACCACCACGATCCTCATCTTCGTCTTTTCCACCCTCCCACAAGTCGCTGCGCTCTCCTCGGACACTCTCCCTCCGGTCTTTCTTTCATTCATTCTCAATACTTTTCTCCTTTTTCTTTGGCTGTATTCTTTCCTCATCTGGGTAGATTACTACTTTGACGTATGGATTATCACCAATGAACGTATCGTCAATATTGAACAAAAAGGTTTTTTTAACCGAGAAGTCAGTGAGCTTCAATTCTCACGCATCCAAGATGTCACCTCTGTCGTTGATGGTTTCATTCCCACCATGCTCAATTTTGGCGATGTCTACGTACAAACCGCAGCTGAGGAAAAACGTTTTGCCTTCAGACAAATCCCAGATCCCTACACGATCAAAGATATGGTCATGCAACTCTCGCGATCAGCTACTCCCGAAGAAGCGCGTCGTATCAACGAAAAAGTCACTGTCGGGAAGCGCGTTGCTTAATCACCATATCTGCCCATAATTCACAGGCTTTTTTTGGCGTGTAGAAAAACACTCCCTTGATTTTTTTTGTTTTTCTGTCTACGCTTTGCTCTATACTTCTTTTTCTTTTTTCTATGTCAGGACACTCACATTGGGCTGGAATTCGCCACAAAAAAGGCATCAATGATGCCAAACGTGGTGCCGTCTTTACCAAACACGGACGGCTCATCACCATTGCTGCCCGCGAGGGTGCCGATCCGAGTATGAATTTCAAACTTCGTCTGGCAATTGATACCGCCCGCAGCATGAATATGCCCAAAGAAAATATCGAGCGAGCCATCAAAGCCGGAAGCGGCTAACAAAAAGACGGCGCCGTCATCGACTCCGTCCTCTATGAAGCCTACGGGCCCGGCCAGGTCGCGCTCCTCATCGAAGGCCTGACGGACAACAAAAACCGCAGCGTCGGTGACGTGAAAAC
>JAUPUC010000084.1 GCA_030917745.1 Patescibacteria group bacterium
GCCTCCGGCATATGTCTTCCGTATATTGTTGACTTCAAGTGCTTTCATCATTGCTCATCGTTATACATCGAAAGGGACCCCATATAATCTGCTTTCACGAGACTCACCCCGACGTGGCGAAGAATGGCGTATGCCGTCACGACATGAAAAAAGAAATTCGGTAGACCGTATTCGGGCAAAAATTCGCCCCCAAGAAAGTGCTTCTCTGGAAAATACGGGAGTCTGATCTGTGTTTGAGTAGCGCTTTCAAATTGCTCCGGCTTGAGTGTAGCGAGGAACGCGAGCGTCTTATCAATGCGCGTGAGAAGTTCATCAAGCGACTGCTCGACGTCTTCCATTTTCGGAGGCTCAACTCCAATCAGCCGAGCGGTTGTACCTTTGGCATTATCAGTTGCGATTTGTATCTGCTTCACAAGAGGCAACATATCAATGGCAAGGCGTGCCTGAAGGAGAGTTGACTCTTCAACCTTCTTCTCAACACAAAACGCCTGAGCCTTAAGGATTTGGCCCTTAAGATTCGTCAGAGCTTTCACGAATACCGGCACCGAAAAATCATACAGTGGCTGTGACATAACGCAGAAAAATACAGGATTAGTTTTTGAGTATACCAGAAAAACTGACTCTCATCCATCTCTTTACACCTCCATGGTCAAGTTGTCACCAAACCACTTCTTATAGAAGATATCGTACTGACCCGACTCCACTATCTTGAGTACAGCCCGATTAATCGGCTCACGCCACACACTCCCCTCACAAAGCGCGATACCATATTTTTGCTTTTCAAACAGTTCTCCGACAATCTCAATTTGTTTCTCCTTATCGTTTTTCGCGTAGTAAATCGCTACCGGAGCATCAAACACCACTGCGTCTACCAATCCTTCTGTTAATTTCTCATAGGCCTCTTTTGCACCGGCCACTGCTATAATCTCCGCATTGACACGACTGAGCACCGAGACACTGGTTGATCCCGTCACCGTAGCCACTTTCTTTTCAAAAAGATCCCGACTCGTATTGATCTCCCCTTTCACTTTTCTGACCGCGAGAAAAGCTGCCACCTGAGCAACCAAAAGTCCGAAGAGAATGGCACCGCTAAAAATAATACCCGTCGTCACGATTCTTCCTGTCCACGTCTGCGGAATATAGTCTCCAAACCCAACCGTAGACATCGAAACTACGGTCAACCAAAAAGCTTCAAAAATCCCCGGGAAATACTGCTGATGAAATGTCTCTGCGCCCCGCTCAGCGAACCAGAGTATATTGCCGGCCAAAAGAATAAAAATCAGTGTTCCAAACACGGCGGACTGAAGAAATCTCTTGCCCTCTCGAAGAATCGTCCCTAGTGCTTCAAAGAATTTCGGTTTATTCCTATCCTTTCTCACGGCAATCAGGAGTCCAGAATCAAGCGTTTCATGAGAAAAATCAATGTGTTTTTCGCGTTCCTCGGTAATCGTTATTCCTGCTAATCCGATATCTGCCTTCTGTGCCGTCAACCAAGGTATCACCTCTTTAAAATCACATTTCCGATATTCAAAATCAACACCAATTTCCTTGGCAACAGCTTCCCAGAGATCAATTTCGAATCCGCGATATCCCTCCCGATCACTCATGATGAAGGGAGAAAAATCAGCAACGGCTACCGTGAGTTTTTGTTTCATACCTTCTTAGTATACCACCCCAAGCGCCGAAAGCTCGCGTGTAAGCTCGGCGAAGCTTCGAAACAGAACGAAATACACCCACTTCAGTGCTTGGAGCTACAAGCGAACTCTGTCACGCTATAGTTCTGTTTCAGCGTCGTGAAGGCGGAAGCGAGAGGATTCGAACCTCTGATACCCTTTCGGGTACGACAGTTTTCAAGACTGTTGCCTTCAACCACTCGGCCACGCTTCCTTGTCTTCCAAATTCTCAATGTACGATTTTCCTCGAAGTCTGCCCCCCGCCCGACTCAGGTCAAGACTCAGCCACACTTCCGTACAAAGAATCCTAGCAAGCGAACAGCGGATTGTAAACATTTTGTGGTATAGTAGAAGAAAGCTACTATTTTATCCAAAAAACTCTATGGAACGGAAATCTCTTTCTCCGTACTTCGGCAGCGTACTCCTCGAGTGGAGCGCACCCGAACATGATACTTTTGAGCTAGGTAAAAAATCGCAAGTCATCGTCACGATTGCCCTTGTCCTCATTATCGCTTGGGCGCTCTACACCAATAGCCCGATTATGGCTATTACATTCATTCTGGCGGGCATCACCGGCTATCTACTCCACATTGCCGAACCGAAAATCTACCACTTCGCCATTACGACGCGAGGCATACTCGCTCACAATGAATTTTACGCATTCGACACACTCCAATCATTCTGCATTCACACCGACCCCCCTCTTGATGGACTTCTGTCTCTTCATACCCATGGCCGACTCATCTCTCATGTCCATATTCCACTCAGCGATCTTGACCAAAGCACCGTTCGCCTCTATCTGCGTGAACATGTGCGAGAAGAGCCGCATGACCCAAGTATGATTGACATTCTCGAAAAATTGCTGCATATTTAACTTTGTTTTCCTTCTGTTGATTGACTCTGAAAACAAAGCTTGTTTTGCGCTTGTAGCTCAGTGGATAGAGCGTCTGGTTGCGGTCCAGAAGGTCGCAGGTCCGATTCCTGCCAAGCGCACCAAAAATCCGGGCCCGCAATGCCTACTCACGAATGAGTATCGGAGCGGATAGCCCGGCTTTTTTACGAAAAGAAAAGTCCTCGTCGTATAACGGATAAGACATCTCCCTCCGAAGGAGGAAACGCAGGTTCGACTCCTGCCGAGGACACATCAAAGTCACTCTCTATTGTTACCCCGATTCTCTGCG
>JAUPUC010000095.1 GCA_030917745.1 Patescibacteria group bacterium
TAATCAATGTCGGCGGTATCATTGGGAGAAAGCCCTTCGCTGTCATTTTTTGCAATGCATACATCATCAATCCCATCACCAAAAGCGCTCCCTCATTCTTCAAATAATACCCTCGATAACCAGCTACTTTGGTGCCGCGTTCGAAATCAAGAATATCCAATCCAACCCCTAAAGCAATATGGTCCTGAGGAACAAAAGAAAATGTTTTCGGTTCTTCGGAACGGAATATCTCGACATTCTCTGTCTCATCTTTCCCGCGTGGAGTATCAGAAGAGACGACATTCGGTACAGAAGCTGCTACTACTTCGAATCGTTCATTCAATGCGCGAAAATTCGGTTCAATTTCATCGATTTTCTGTTTTATCTCTTTCCCTTTCGCAATCACTTCCGCTCGCTCTTCGGGCGATTGTGATCGCATAATCAGATCATTGATATCGTTTTTGAGAGACTTCAGCTCTTCAAGCTCTTGCTGCATACTGATCCGTTCCTGATCAAGTTTCAGCAACGCGTCTAAATCACAGACGCTTTTTTTCAGCGCGATAGCCTCACGAATCAAAGCTTCATTTCCACGAATAAATCGAATATCGAGCATACAACGACATAATTAACCAATAGCTCCTTTCAGCTTAAAGCGTTCGAAGAGAAAAAGCAAAACCCTACCCTTATCCTCTGTCTCATAAGCAGCCAGAATGTTCTATCCAATCGTTCGAACAGCTGCTTTGAGAAATGCAACAAACAGTGGATGCGGTTTTATCAGCGAAGACTGAAATTCCGGATGAAATTGAGTACCCAAAAAGAAAGGGTGCTGTTTTTTCGGAAGTTCAGCAATTTCCATCAAGATACCATCCGGGGAAGTAGCAGAAAATACCAAGCCTGCTGCTTCAATCTGTTTGATATATTCCGGATTTACCTCATAACGATGTCGATGGCGTTCGAGAACACTGTCGACTTTATAAGCATCTCGAGCAATAGTGCCCGACTTGAGCTTCGCCGCATAATGACCGAGCCGCATGGTCGCGCCAAAATTTTTCTTC
This sequence comes from Patescibacteria group bacterium, assembly GCA_030917745.1. Classification (GTDB taxonomy): domain Bacteria; phylum Patescibacteriota; class Minisyncoccia; order Moranbacterales; family UBA1568; genus JAGOSP01. Next base: position 1,035 of record JAUPUC010000095.1, read on the forward strand.
CGGAGTTTCTCTACTTGCTCAGGGAGAATATCAATGACCGGATACGGTGTATCGCTATTCACTTCTTTCGTATGCGCGTTCGGAAGCTTCATCACGGAACGAGCATACTCAATAACCATAAGTTGCATTCCGTAGCATAATCCAAAATACGGGATTTTCTCTTCCCGACAAAAACGAATGGCTGAAATAATACCCTCGATACCCCGCCCACCGAATCCACCCGGAACAAGAATCCCCTGATACTGTCGAAGTGACTCTAATCGCTTCGGATCTGCTTCAAAATCAGCACTATCCACCCAATCAAGTTCTATTTTCCGTCCGATTTCGCAAGCCGCATGCTTCAACGCCTCAATAACACTGATATAAGCATCAGAGAAAACATAATCTCCCGTCTTAAAATATTTCCCGACAACACCGATTCGAACAGTTTCTGTAGATTTTCGATTTTTGAATACTCGTTTTTCCCATACTGAAAGATCATGTTTTTTCGCTTTCAATCCTAATTTTTTAAGCAAACGATTTCCTAAGTCATCCTGCTCAAAGTTGAGCGGTACATCATAAATACTTTCAACATCAGGAGCGCTGATAACATCCTCTTTGCGGATATTACAATTCACGGCCAATTTTTCTTTTCGTTTTTCATCAAGAGGCCTATCAGAACGAGCCACAATAAAGTCTGGTTGAATCCCTGTTCCATTGAGTGTGCGGACAGCATACTGTGTCGGCTTCGTCTTCATTTCACCGATCTTGCTTGGAATCGGGAGGTAACTTACCAGCACAAAAAAGACATCGGCTGAATGCTCAAGTTTCATGATACGAGCCGCCTCAAGGAAAAGAATATTCTGATATTCCCCTACCGTACCACCAATCTCTATAATCGCGATGTCCGCATTCGATGTCCGTGCTGCCTTCTTGATACGCCGAATCACTTCCTGTGGAATATGAGGCACCACTTCGACACAGCGTCCCTCATACTCGAGATTCCTTTCTTTTTCAATCACTGTCTTATAGACCAGCCCAGTGGTCATATAGTGGTCTCTTGAGAGTTCCAGACCCATGAAACGCTCATAATTCCCCATATCCTGATCAGTCTCATAACCATCACGAAGCACGAAGACTTCTCCGTGCTCTGTTGGGTTCATGGTACCGGCATCAACATTAATATAGGGATCAATCTTCAAGGCGGTTACCGCGTATCCTTTTGATTGTAAAATAAGACCAATCGAGGAAGTCGCAACCCCTTTTCCGACACCGCTCATTACCCCGCCAACCACAAAAATATATTTCGTCGCAGTTTTTTTCTTCAAGTTTCGTGTCGCCATAATTACTCTCTAAAGACAAAGAACCGTCACAAGATGGGAAACGGCTCTTTGGGAAATTACATTTGAAATACGAAGGGCTACGCGCCCTGAATTTTTACTTCGAATGAAGCCTCTACACCCTTTCCAAAATGAGCCACTACTTCATACTGTCCAACCATTTTAAAAGCCTTCGGAATATCAAGAATTTTTGGATCAATTTCGATACCCTCAACAGAAAGCGTGGCTGCGATTTCATCTGCTCCGACTGAACCGAACAAACGACCCTCTTCAGATCTCGTCCGTATCACCACAGAACGATCACGAAGCGCATTAGCCTGCAATAACAAGGCCCTTTTTTCATCTGCTATTTCCTCGGCTCGTTTCCGCTTGATTTCTTCTACCTGCTTAATCCCAGCCGGGGTAGCTACTTTGGCTATGCCTTGAGGAAACAAAAAGTTGAGCGCGTAACCGCTCGCGACTTCTTTTACATCACCAACTTTCCCAATCTTTGGGCTATCCTTCATGAGAATCACCTTCATACCCAATATTTCACTGTATTAGTACGTTTTCCAGTGTACAGGAAAGCCCTCCTTCTTGGCAAGAAGCTTCTTCCTCTTCGTTTTTCCTCACCACTTTTTCACCCAACCATGAGTGCCACCTATGCTGCTACAGAATCAGCATGCTATCACCAAAAGAATAAAAAGCGAACTGATTTTCGATAGCCACACGATAGAGGTCAATGAGGTTTCGTTTCGCTCCCTTATCACGGAGAAAGGCATCAACCAACAACATCAATGAGGTCTTCGGAAGATGGAAGTTGGTAATCAAAATTTCTGCTCCCCCGAAATGATGCGGTGGGAAAATAAAAAGATTGGTCGTACCAGAATATGCCGAAAATTTCCCGGCATGACAAACGGATTCAAGCGTACGAAGCGCGGTGGTCCCCACTGCTATGATTGGATGATGTTCCAGTTTTGCACTATTTAAAAGATTTGCTACCGAATGCGAAACCGCAAAGCGTTCCGTGTGAAGTGTCTTGGAGAGAAAATTCTGCTCTGTCAGAGGAGCAAAAGTTCCTCGTCCAACATCGAGCGTCACTGTTCCAGACACAATTTCCTTCTTTGCAAAAGCCGCGAATACCTCATCAGTGAGATGAAGCCCGGCAGTGGGAGCTGCAACTGATGCTCCCGATTGAGCGAATATCGTCTGATAACGCTCACGTAACACCTCCTCGGGAATAGTCTGATCTCCTTCAAGATAGTGCGGAACCGGTGTTTCACCAAAACGATCGAGAAGGTCTCTAAGCGGAAGATTTGTCGTGCTTTCCAGACGTACAGAAAAGATAGCTTCTTGCTGACCTGTAACCTCAAAGCAATCTCCGTTTGGAAAGCGTAATCGTTGTCCAATATGTATTTTCCGATCAACCAAAACAGGGATGTCTCTCCCTTCATCCCACTGGTTCATAAGTACAAATACCTCTATCTTTCCCCCTGTTTCCTTCGAAAGCCAGAGACGCACCGGGAGAACACGTGTATCATTGAGTACCAGAAATGATTGCTCAGGAAGATAATCAGCGATATTCCGAAAAATATCCAATATCACAGTATCGGTTCGAGTGTCATACACAAACAGGCGAGCGCTGTCCCGTGGCTCAACACCCTGCTTTCGGATGAGCTCCGGCGGAAGTGCATAATCATACTGATTCAGGTCGATAAAATTCATACCGGAAATCTCAAACAAGAGTGACAAAACATTCTCTTGAATCGTATCTTAACAATGCACTTCCGAACTGACAAGAAAAACAGCGTCCAAGGTACATTCACCCGAGACGCCGCACACCAGGAGGAATATCCGCATGATGCTAAAGAACACTCTCATCGTTGAGAAAAACCAAAAAAATGAGATATGGGTCGACATCTCCGGATTTCATTGCGCGCAACAAATGCTGCACGGCTACGGCCTCCTCCTGAGGGCCTCCGCAAGATCCGTACATTATCCCGCGAGCAATGAAAATATAAGCATGCAAAGCCTCATAGGGCATATCTGCCATGAAAGTGCCTGCCTGTGTCATCGTTTATCTCCCAAAAAAAAGAACTTTTCAATCTCAACAGAAAAAAAAGGAAACACGACCACCGTCGTCTTTTCAACCTATCTTAGAAAAAAGAGCCTCCCTCGTCAAATCACTTCACAGATACAAACCCATTCAGACTTACCATTCACCTTTCTCCGGATGATCTTCGGCAGATGCCAATGCTTCTGGCTGGCGAAGAATTCGACACCACACAAAACGCCGGAGCATATGTAATTCCTCCACTCGGAGCCAAACACAAAGAAACACATAAGCTGCCCCACCAATAGAAAGTCCGAAAAAGAGCTGGAGAAACACCTTCACAAACGTGTCTAATTCGTTGACCGTCAATGCGAATACGTATTTCGATACCTGCGCCAACAAACCAGCAAGCACCGCTGCTAAAGCAATTTTAAGAGCCGGTGTAAACATCTGGGTATCATCCCAATACGCTGTTTTTCGCTTCAGCGTAAAATACAACAAGCCAAAATTAACCATGGTGACGAGCGAAAAAATCAATGCGAGCCCCTCAATAGAAAAATAATCTGACTGTTTCAAACAAATCAACAGTAAAATATGAAACGTCTCTGCTCCACACGCAAGATATAGAGGAGTTTTTGTATTTTGGAGAGCAAAAAATCCCCGAGTGAACAATGGGATAAGACTCTGTGCAAACAGGCTGATAGAAAGTAAAGCGAGCACATTAAACGTCACGATAGTATCTTCCCAATTAAACTGCCCACTCCCCAGAATCACCCGAACAAATTGTGCCCGAAACACAATAATCAGTGCCGAGAGAGGTAAAACAAAAAATAAAATACGTCTTGTTGTATCCGCTAGAAGCGCAAAAAACACCTTTTCTTTCTGCTCAGCCACCGCGCTGGAAAGTGCTGGAAATACGGCTACTGAAAATGCAACTCCGAAAAGCCCCAAAGCCACGCTTTGAATATTATTCGCAAGCGTAAACGCGGCAAGACTCCCTGAGACCAAAAGAGAGGCAAAGCCAGTCATAATCAAAAGACCTATTTGATTGACACCCATACTGAGAGAACGCGGAATCATAAGATGTATGACTCGCCTGAGCTCTGGATTACGTAGTGACTGCCACGGATGGAAATCAACTCGCCACCCCGCTGTAGAAAAAGCTGGCCACTGTGTCACCATGTGTAGAAGAGCGCCAATCACTACACCCCAACCCAATCCTGACACGCCAATCAACGGAACAAGAACCAGAATACCGAAAAGAATACCTGTGTTATAGAACAACGGCGCGAAAGAATACGCTATAAAACGCCGAAAAGACATCAATACACCGCTCAGTACAGAACTCACCGCAAGAAAAATCGGAGAGAGAAGCATGATTCGAGTCAAGCTGATGGTTAATTCACGTTTTTCTCCCACAAAGCCAGGCGCAACAATCGTGACTACTGAACCCGCAAACACCACTCCTAAAAAACACGCTATTCCAAGTACGACTATTAAGAGCCCCAGGACGTCCGATGCCAATCTCCATGCCTCTATTTCTTTTTTCTGTGATCTCAGCTCCGTAAATACCGGGAGAAACGCCGCCGAAAGCGCACCAAGCACCATCAGACTATAGAATAAATCTGGTAGGCGAAAAGCAGCATAGTAAGCATCCAGTGTATCGCCAGCCCCAAACTGCGAAGCCAAAAGACGATCCCGCACAAATCCAAGAAACCGACTGGCAATGCCCGCAAGAGAAATAATCAAAGCAGCCATACCGATGGTCTGCGTTTTTCTCAGGCCCGCGCTCCGCCACAGGCGTATTACATATTCCATCACTCAATATTCAAATCACTTAATCAAAAACCGTTACTTCTCATACGTAAACGCGGCTCCTATAAACCGGTCTATCTTCAAGTTTCCTTCAAACAAGACTCTCCGTCCATACGGTACCAAATCTCCACCGGTCTGCCAAACGCTTTTCCACCTTTCGGGGTATGTGATTTCAGATTTTAGTTTACTCCCTATCGTACCTGATTGCTTCTGGTAAAGTATCGAGAAGCGTTCAGCACCCCCCTGACGCAGCTTCTCAATCTCAAAACTCCAGGGCAATCGATACTTCAACTCCACAGTCACACTCTCTCCAGGGCTCACATAGACCCATGATCCGAACACCGTCTTCCCGCTCTCTTCTCCGACACGGGTACCACTTGCTTCGTGAATACGTTCATTGTTTTCGAGAGACTCTACCAAGGCATCTCGTCGAAAACCAAGCGCGTCATAATCGAGTGGCGGATCGGGGAATTCCCAAGTAGTACCTTTGACCGATAGAAGTTCCGAACCGAGAGGAACATAGACTCGTAAATAATCAGCATTCACCTTGTTCCACCACTCGTATGGGGTATGCCCTCCTGTATGCCGACGCTCAATCACCAAAGTATCAGTAATAGAACCATCAGCCGCGATATCAGATCGATGCGAAAGAGACTCTTCGATCACTCCATCCGTCTTGTACCCGTTGATATTGCTATGCACCACGCTTAAAAAATTTTTTTCTGTATCTAAAAGCTTTCCAGACCAGCCCGCCTGACTGATCATAGCCTCAGCCTCAGGATGTCTCGCGTACAATAACACATGCTTCTCATCAAGGCCCTGGACAAGTACTTCGGCCACCCGTATGAGCTGTTGGTAATCAACCATTTTTGCCATACGACTAAATACCTCAAGAGAGAGATCTGAAAGAATCTTTTTTGGATTATTCTCCTCCTTATCATATTTCTCTTCAACCTGTTCCTGAACAATTGGAATAAAATTCTCTGAATCAATCGTCACTCCATAAACCGGTAAATCAATCGGTCCCAATACGGAGAGCAGTCTCTGCATAACAGTCGGCGTCACTGTCACGACTCCATCAACAGTCGGCCCGCCTGTTTTTTCATAGAAAAAAATAGCTTTTTCGGCAGAAGTCGGAAAATCTGGATACCAATTACTATCATGAAGACTCCAACCAGCACTGATTTTCTGTATCGGCTGAGGCGGAACGATATTTTCTTTCAACTGCCCATCCGGATTAAAGATTCCATCCACAAAAAAGTTTTCGAGCATACCATCATGCACACTCAGAAGCGCGTAGCTCCCAATAAATCCTCCCGTTGCCCGTAGCTCATGATTATTTTGAAAAAGAAACAAGTATTTCCTCGGACCGTTCTTACCAAGAAGTTCCGCAAATACCTGTTCGCGTTCGTGCAAAGTTTGAAGCGCCCCAAGAGCCACCGGAAACAATTCTCTCGCCTCAAGAAATTTTTCCCGACGCTCACTCGGAATATCTAAAATATTTACTCGATCCAACAATATTTTGGCTTGCTCCAACTCAACGATGGCGTATGCCAATGGCTCTTGAACCATGTCTAATCTCTCCAGTAAAGAGGCTGACATGTCCTGTCCTTGAGAATCAACACTGGTCACCTGTTCCGCTAATACCGATAGCCGAGAACCAACGCGAGCAATATGCCCCAAGGCAAGCACGGCATTCCGTCCTGATGCCGGTTGAGAAAGCCCGGGGATAAAACGGAGTGTATCCAGGATATACCCAGGAAACACCATCAATGCCCGATCAGCAACACGGAATTGTTGGTCTGCCTGCTCAAACTGAGTACGCGCGATATCAAAATTCTTATCTTGGAACGCATGGGCGGCCTCCACAATATACACATATCCTTTGTTACTTGCCTGAAGCACCTTGGTGGCACTCCACCATGCCAAAACAACATATATCAAAACACAACAGAAAACGAAGAATATCCAACGCCATATTTTCTTTGGTTTTCGCTTCTCAGATGTTTTTCGAGCGTGAGAAGACACTCTTGTAGAATCCCGAAGTCCTCTCTGATTGACCAACTGAGGAGACGGCGGGCTACTCGATTCAGGCACCGATACCACGCGAGAAGATTGTGTTCTAGATACACTCTCCCCTCGAGAAAGATTCGATGTACGTGTTTGTTTGCGAATGCTGTCCATATTCATCTCCACTCTCCTCAAAAAATCGAATATCCATTTTAAAATCTGGATACAGAAACTCAGACCATTACCATGTATTTTTCATGAGGCACTCACGCAAGAGATTTCCGTGACGCATCATAAATTGCCATTGTTCGTTTCGCCATACGGGACCATCGAAATAAACGCGTTCTTCGATACCCCTGTAATCGCAACGACTCCCGCTCTAAACTCTGCGTAGCTAATTCACGCAAACAAAACGCGAGTTCTTCAGGATTCTCTGGATCGAAATAACGCGCTGCACCACCCAGCACTTCTGGGAGCGACCCCCTATTCGATGAAAGTACCGGTAATCCATAACTCATCGCCTCAAGCGGAGGGAGCCCAAATCCCTCATACAAAGATGGAAAGAGATAGGCGACTCCATATCGATACAAGACGGAAATTTCTGCATCCGAAAGAAACCCAGTGAAACAAAGGTTTTCAAAAGAGAAACGCTGTTTCAAATGACTATAGAAATAGTCTTCTCGACCGACTAATATAAAGCGATACTCCGGAAAGCGTTTTGCCATATCCGCGATAAGCTCCAGATTCTTATGAGGATACGCGTTTCCGACATACAAAAAGTACGGTCGTATTATATCACGGTGTAATTTAATCCCCCGGTTCTCTTCCGGAGAAAGAATCAATTCAAAACGATTCAAAACAGAAAAAGCCGCCTCATTATCCACAAAAAAACACCTCTGATTCACTCCTTCCAGCGTCACACGCAACTTACTCGAGAGAAAAGGAAATTCCCGAAGCAAATCAGACTCCGTAAACCGAGACACAGCAATCACTGTATCTGCCCGGAGACAGGCGATGCGAATCACCACCCGATATACAAAAAACTTGAGCCAATACCAATACGAAAAACGCGTCGTGTTCCGTACAGTTGGATAGCGCAATAAAATAAGGTCATGAATCGTCACCACGAAACGACCCGGATAAAGAATGGGAACATTGAAATGCGGGAAATGCATCAAATCAAGATGCTCTCGCCAGAGCTGCCAAGGGAAAAAAATTTGTTCCGCGAATCCATACCACTTATAATCAGCCACTATCTTGGTAAATCGTTTAGAGAATGGTTTATACTCCTCAAAATTCTCCCGACGCAAAAATATCACGTATTCATTAGCGCT
>JAUPUC010000028.1 GCA_030917745.1 Patescibacteria group bacterium
CATCAAGCGGCGCTCCAATCGCTCGAACCCCTCTGGTCGCGGGAAATCCTCGAGGTGGAAAAAAACGAAGCATCTTCTCCCGAACGACAGGAGATCTTCAGTCAGTCTGGTTGGGATGCTGCGGAACCATTCTTCGATCCACATCTCACTTTTTCCCGACTGGCCGAACCGAATCCGGGAATAACGGCGGAGATGCCTCTGCAGAATTTTTCTTTCGTTTCGGATCTGGTCGGATTCTTCGAGTTGGGTGAACATGGCATCTGCACCCGCTGCCTCGCTATCTTCGAATTGCACAAAAAATAATCGTATGCGTATGTCCCGAGTGATCGAGAAAAAAAATCAGAAGCCTCTCGTGCGTGACGGAAAAACTTACAATGTCGAATACTTCAATCTGGACGTCATTCTCTCAGTCGGGCAGAAGAAAGCAATGTGCAAAAAATGCATAATGCAAATTTAACAGAAACCAAATAATACGCACGACTATGAAAAAGGCAGTAGCTGACAAGAACACGAGAAAGCTCACCAAGCTCGGGGGAAAAAGCATCGGACTCACTCTTCCGATCGATATGGTCCGCGAACTCGGCTGGCGAGAGAAGCAGAAAGTCACCGTGAAACGCGTCCGTGGCGGCCTCATGATTAAGGATTGGAAGGAATAAGGATATGTCTGAAGAACAAAAGCGGCTTTTGGAAAAACAGCTCTGGGGCGTAGCTAATGTGCTTCGCGGGAAGATGAATGCTGACGAGTACAAGAATTATATTCTCGGTTTTATTTTCTATAAATACCTTTCAGAAAAGCTTGAGGCATACGCTAACGAAAAGCTACTTGCAAGTGAAAGTTTTAAATTTTCTGAAATCAAAGAAAACACGAACGAAGGTAAGAAATATCTCGAGCACGTCAGGATTGCTTGCGTTGGACATCTTGGGTTTTTCCTCAAGCCATCGGAGCTCTTTTCATATCTAGTGAAGAAGGGGAGGGGCGAGATAGCTGGACAGGAGAAGTTTATTCTTGAAGATCTCAAAAACGTTCTCAATACTATCGAACAGACTTCGATGGGGACAGCAAGTGAGGATGATTTCAAGGGACTTTTTGACGATGTTGATCTTGCTTCGACAAAATTGGGAGCGCGTGAAAATCAGAAGAATGATGTCATTGTCGAGGTGCTCACACTTCTTGCTGGGATTGATTTCAAGCTCGAGGATGCAAAGAGTGATGTGCTTGGTGATGCCTATGAGTATCTTATCGGAGAATTCGCGGCAGGCGCTGGTAAGAAAGGCGGGGAATTCTACACTCCAGCCCAGGTATCGCGTCTTCTTGCTCGGATTGTGACGACAGATAAAAAGCGTGTGCGCTCGGTTTATGACCCGACTTGCGGTTCCGGGTCGCTTCTCCTCCGTATCGGGGAATATGTCGAAGTGGCGGACTACTTCGGCCAAGAGCTCAATCCGACGACATACAACCTAGGAAGAATGAACATGATTCTTCATGGTGTGCCATTTGATCATTTCTCAATTCTTCAGGGAGACACGCTTACAGAAGATATGCACATGAGTCTCAAAGCCGAGGCAATCGAAGCCAATCCACCGTTTTCGGCACAGTGGAAAGGCGAGACTGATCCGGCGTTGGTGCATGATGATCGATTCTCTCAGTATGGGCGTCTTGCGCCCAAGAGCGCTGCGGACTACGCTTTTGTGACGCACATGCTCCATCACTTGGCGGATAATGGCACGATGGCAGTAGTACTGCCACATGGCGCGCTTTTCCGAAGTGGCGCCGAGGGACAGATCCGTAAATATATTATCGAGAACCAAAACTATCTAGATGCGGTTATTGGGCTTCCATCTAATCTTTTCTATGGTACGTCTATTCCGGCAACCGCGCTTGTCTTCAAGAAGTGCCGACGGGATGACGAGGATATTCTTTTTATCGATGCTTCACGAGAATCTGAAAAGGGGAAGAATCAGAATAAGTTGACTGATACCAATGTCGAAAAGATTTTTGATACCTATCGTGGACGCAAAGAGATCGAAAAATATTCACATCGTGCCAGTCTTGAAGAGATCAAAGAAAACGACTATAACCTCAACATTCCGCGTTATGTGGATACTTTTGAGGAAGAAGAGCTGGTCGATTTGAATGTGGTAACGGCGGAGCTGCAAGCAATAGAAAAGTCTATGGAAGCAACCGACAAAAAGATTGCAGAGTTTTGCAAGGAACTAGGTATTAAAAGCCCGTTTTAGAGCCTTAATCCTAAGAGAAGGGTTCTAATAGATTATAGATATCTATAGTAAACTATAATAGATTAATGAAATATATAATCTATTATATATTGACTAAATAGAATAAAAATAGTATTATTACTATGTAATCAAATATAAATAGAATATGGATATGGCAAAGCAACCATATACACCAAATCTTCTTCCGCCGAAATTTTCAGTAGTTCCATTAGTGCCAAAAATAGCGTTGGCGCATAGTGTGGTGGCACGATACGATGAGTCATTGGCGAGGCTTCCAAATCCTCGTATTGTTCAGCGTGCTGTTGGGACAAAGGAGGCAGTGCTCAGTTCGCAAATAGAGGGAACGCAAGTAACGCTTGATGAGGTGTTTCTGCTTGATGTGAATGAAACTACGGATGAGAGTACTCCAAAGATGATGGATTATCGAGAGGTAATCAATTATCGACGAGCACTTTCTGAAGGAGCAAATCTTCTCGAAGAGCGTCCTTTGACGGAAAATGTAATCAAAGCATTACATGCAATCCTTCTTGATTCAGTTCGTGGTAATAACCGTGCCCC
>JAUPUC010000011.1 GCA_030917745.1 Patescibacteria group bacterium
GGATTCTTTTTAATGAAGAACCGTACGTAGTGCTTGATTATCAGCATTCAAAGATGGGTCGAGCCGGAGCAGTGCTTCGTACGAAACTCAAAAATCTTCTTTCTGGCTCAACAATTGACCACACCTTTCAGGGTGCGGATAAGGTAGACGAAGCAGAAATGGGGAGAGAAAAAGCGCAGTATCTCTATCGTGAGAATGATGAGTTTGCGTTTATGGATATGTCCAATTATGATCAGTTCTCTCTGCCGGCAGATGTTATTGGTGAATTTGCATCGTATCTCATAGAGGGAGTGGAAGTGACGATGCTTACGTGGAATGGGAGACCGATTAATATTGAAATTCCAGTCAAAGTGACACTCAAAGTAGTGGATGCCCCACCTGGTATTAGAGGCGATACAGCATCAGGGGGGGATAAGATGGTGACGCTCGAGACAGGTCTTCAGGTCACTACGCCGCTTTTTGTCAAAGAAGGGGATCTGATTATCGTGAATACTGAAAAAGGGACATATGTTTCTCGTGCCTGATATTCTTCTGATAGGTTCGGAGGTTTATTTGGGTATACCTGAGAGGGTGGGTTTTCTTGAGAAAAGAGCTGAAAAGTACCGTTGCGTTTCTGCCGAAAAGAGGCTATAATGGACGGAGAAAGGCTTTAAAAAAGAAGAATATGTCGTTCCCCGCATTTGCCTGGAGCGTGCGTTTTTTTTCCTTGGCATCTACTCTCGGACTAGTGGTTCTCATACTGGGAGTGAATCCGGAAGAAAAGTCATGGGCGCCAGTGATTTTTTTTGTGTCATTATTTCTGGTAGTCTTTGGGAATGTGGCGTGGGGATTCCTTGCACTCTATCGACGACATGTCGGTGAGGCGGGAGTATTGCAGTGCCGACGAAGACTTCTGGAACAAGCAGGTCTTTTTGGAGGTCTCTGTACGACACTGCTCTTTCTCGAATACGCTCGAGCATTCGTATGGTGGACCGCCGGTCTCGTTTTCGTTCTCTTCCTTTTGGTTGAGCTTTCACTGAGGCAGACCTTGAGAAAGAAACAGCATATTTCATAACGACTCTTTTATGGCAGACAAAAACACTGGTTCGACCTATGGCGCAAAATCAATTCAGGTTCTTGAAGGACTGGATCCAGTGCGAAAGCGTCCGGGTATGTACATCGGAGGTACTTCCGTCGAAGGGCTGCACCATCTCGTATGGGAGGTAGTCAACAACTCGATTGATGAAGCCATGGCTGGATACTGTACTGAGATTAATGTGCGTCTGCTCCAGGATAACTGGGTGGAAATTTCTGATAATGGTCGTGGTATTCCGGTGGATATGCACGAGCAAACCAAAAAGTCCGCGCTTGAGACCGTGCTGACTGTTTTGCACGCGGGAGGAAAATTTGATGGTGATGGGTATAAGATTTCCGGAGGTCTGCATGGTGTAGGTGTTTCGGTGGTCAATGCTCTGTCTGTAGTCACCCGAGTAACGGTTGAGCGACAGGGGAAAATTTGGCAGCAGGAATATGACCGAGGTAAGCCGCGGTATGCTGTTAAAGCGATTGGAAAATCAGAGAGAACAGGGACGACAGTCGCTTTTCAGGCTGACCCAGAAATTTTTCCAGAAATAGAGTACAGCTGGTCAAAAATTTTGGACTATCTTCGGTATCAGTCATTTCTGACCAAAGGCATCCGCATCAATACAGAGGACTGGCGTGAAGCGGCTGGTCCCGAGGAGGATTACAAGGTGCGTCGGCATTCATTTTATTTCGATTCCGGGATTGTGTCTTTTGTGAAGTTTCTGAATCGGAATAAGGAAGTCAAAAATGGAACGCCTTTTTATGTTGAGAAGACGGTAGACGATATTAACGTTGAGGTCTCTTTACAGTTTACGAATGGTTTTAAGGAGCATCTTTTTGCTTTTGCGAATAATATCGTCAACTTAGGTGGCGGGACGCATGTGACGGGATTCAAGATGGCTCTCACTCGTGCTTTCAATGATTACGCAAAGAAAAATAATCTCATCAAGGAGAAAGAAGGAGCCTTTACGGCGGATGATTTGAAAGAAGGTCTGACGGCGGTTATTTCAGTCAAACTGCATAACCCGCAATTCGAAGGACAAACAAAAGATAAGCTGAACAATAGCGAAGTGCGTGGTGCTGTGCAGCAAATCGTAGCGGAAGGGCTGAATGATTTCTTGGAAACACATCCGGCTGATGCGAAGCTCATGGTTGAGAAGTGTCTCTTGACGGTACGGGCCCGTATCGCGGCACGCGCGGCCAAGGATGCGGTGATTCGCAAGGGTGCTCTCGAGGGAATGACTCTTCCGGGGAAATTAGCCGACTGTACTACTCGGGATGCCTCGAAATCTGAGGTATATATTGTCGAAGGTGATTCGGCTGGTGGATCGGCCAAGCAGGGGCGAAACCGCCAATTTCAAGCTATCCTGCCTCTTCGTGGTAAGCTCGTGAATGTGGAAAAGACGACACTCGACAAGGTGGTCAAATCTGATACCCTCAAGCCGATTATCATCGCTCTTGGGACGGGTATCGGCGAAACATTTGATCTCGCGCGTTTGCGTTATCACAAGGTGATTATCATGGCTGACGCCGATGTTGACGGATCACATATCCGAACACTTCTGTTGACATTTTTTTACCGCTATTTTGAAGAGTTGGTTCGAGGGGGGTATATCTATATTGCCCAGCCTCCACTGTATCGTCTGCAGAAGGGGAAAGACATTCGCTATGTCTATACGGATGAGGAGAAAGAGCGTGTTATGGAAGATATGAAACAGGCCGCTCTGAGTAAAGCCGCCAAGCGTTTGGAGGCGAAGGGGAAAACAAAGGACGCTGGAGAGGATGCTGAGGGAGAAGTAGCGGTTGTCGAGGCTGCTGGGACAGATGGGGAAGTGGTTGCCTCGGGTATCGTGATACAGCGGTATAAGGGTTTGGGTGAAATGAACCCGGAGCAGTTGTGGGATACAACCATGAACCCTGATAGCCGGCTTATGCTTCAGGTAACGATTGAGGATGCGGAAGAAGCTGATCGATTGTTCGATGTCCTGATGGGGAGCGAAGTTGAACCACGACGACGTTTCATTCAGGCTCATGCCAAAAACGTGAAAAACTTGGACGTGTAAATTTGGGCGTTGAGTTGACGAAATGGCTTCGAAATGATAGGGTGGGGTTACTCTTTTTTCTGCTCTTTGAGCTATTTTTCATCTATGTCGCTTCCTTTGGAACAATTGGAGCCGCTTGCGCGCTGCCCAGTGTGCAATAAGAAGCATCGTCGTGGGTTGCGCATGCTCCCAGTCGCCGAGGAGGAGAAGAAGACGATGCTGCATGTGACATGTGAACACTGTGGCGGAAAGACGCTGGTCGCAATATCAGTGACACCCTTTGGAATGGTGAGTCTTGGGGTTTTGACAGACCTTGATCAGTCGGAGGCTAAGCGGGCTTTTTCCGCGGAACCCATTTCAGCAGATCAGGTTATTGCTGCTCACCAGTTTTTTAAGCAGTATCAGGGTGGCATTGAGGAGTTGATTGGGTAATACTATTTTAGATCATAATAATCGTTTGGAAATAACTGTATGGCCGATTTGCTTTCACTCTCAGCTCTTCCTCGTGAGGCAGCTGGAAAAAATTTAAATAGTTCCCGGAAATCCGGTCTTATCCCGACAGTCTTGTATGGGCATGATGTTGCTCCAAAAATGTTCTGGGTGAACGCGATTGAATTTGGAAAGATTTTTCATGCTACTGGTGAGAGTACGATTTTTTCCCTCGTGGTTGGAAAGGCTCCCGCATTGAATGTTTTGGTGCATGATGTGCAGTTGGATCCTCTTTCCAATCGTGTTTCACACGTGGATTTTTATCAGGTTGATATGGATGAGGAGCTGGAAACCGATATTCCGCTTGAATTCATCGGTGAAGCACCGGCCGTACGAGAAATGGGCGGTATCTTGGTGAAGACACTCGAAATGGTTGAGATTCGTTGTTTGCCGAAGAATTTGCCACATTCTATTCAGGTTGATATTTCCAGCCTGGTGACTTTTGACGATCAAATCAAGGTCTCTGATCTGGCACTCGGCGAGACGATTGAGGTGATGACCGAAGCCGATACAGTCCTGGCTCTGGTTGAAGCACCACGCACAGACGCTGATATGGCGGCGCTCGATGTGAAGGCTGAAATGGATGTCACGAAAGTAGCGGGAGTGGTGAAAGAAGCTCCAGTGGCAGCCGAGGCTGATAAGAAAGACAAGAAGGACAAGAAATAGACTGATTTGAAGCAGCATACTCTTTAAAAAACCACCCAATATCGCGGGTGGTTTTTTTTGAGCGGAGCATTGATGTTTGGAGGAAAGCTGCCCTTCAGATATAGAATGTGATCACATTGTATTGACAGAAACCACGAAAGGCGCTATAATTAACCTCCAAGAATGGAAAAGAAATGAAGCGGATTCAGATTTCTGCCCGAGGGTCCGAGGGAGGAACCCTCCTACTTCCCAAGGCTTAATTGTGCGAAAGGCAGCTTGCTGTCCGACGCACGCCTTCCGGGCGGAAATCCGAGTCTACTTGCGCGTTGTCCTCTTATGGGCAACTTTTTTATTTTCTGCGTGAAGCGGAGTTTTTTGGCGAAAGACTATTGGTCAAGAGAATTTTTCAAGATGATTTCCGGTAAGGTGACGAGGAGTGACTCAAGTTGCACTCGTTCTGCAACAGGGAAATGGGCGAGAACATACTCATGAGTCGATTGACAAGAAGAAGGCGGCGAATCTGGTGACTGAGATGGAGTGATAGGGCGACCAATTCCGAGGCGGATGCGGAAAAAATCTTGAGTACCCAGTTGATCAATAATATTTTGAACACCGTTGTGTCCGGCAGCGCGAGAGGAGAATGTTGTTTTAAGCGTTCCGGGAGCAACATCGAGATCATCATGGATAACTATAATATCGCTCGGGGTCATTTTGTAATACTGCAACAACAAACGGACGGCAGTGCCTGATTGATTCATGAAAGTGGTTGGCTTGACGAGCAGGTACTTGTCTCCATGGAACGTACCAACGGATATTTCCGCGTGAAAACGACTCTCCAGATGAAATTTCTCAAAACCGAAGTGTTCACAAAGAAAATCAAGTGCTCGAAATCCAGCATTGTGTCGCGTTTGTATGTATTGTTTTCCCGGATTGCCAAGGCCAATGATGAGCTTCATAGCAGAAGGGTGATTACAGAGTTGTTTTAGTGTTTTTTCTTTTTCCTGGGAGGTTCTTGAGGAGGAAGTACTTCGCTGTTGATTTCCTCGGGTGCGACACCTGTTTCTCCAAGAAAAGCACTCTCTTCCATGTCTTCCCCGATTGTCAGAACAAAATCAGTGTTTGTGTCGAGGCGAGTATTTAATGGAAATGATATGGGGACTTTCTCAAGGTTAAATCGGGAGAGAAGGGCATTGTAGCTATAGAGTTTTCCCCCCGTAGTCCTTTCTGATATGGTACTTTGTTTCGGGGTATCTTCCAAACGGCTCTCATCTATTGAGACTTGTTTGAATCCGAGCTCATCCGTGAGAAATTGTTTCAAGGTATGAGCAAAATCGCTTTGGCTTGGCGAACTGAAAATAAGAAGAGAAGCTTGTTCGCCGACAACTTGTTCTCGTTCTTGCCGTATGTCTTCAAGGGAGAAGATATTTTGCGCGAGTACCTGTATTTCCTTCCAGTTTCCTGTACGTGGCAGAAGAACAAAAGCGTTTCCGCTTGGCGTGGGAATATGCGAGACCCGAAGGAGACTTTCTTTCTTCCAGGCATCAATGACCACAGTGGTGATGTTTTTCGTGTCCAGCGTGCGAAGCAGCGAAAGAAAGCTTTCCATTTCATCAGGAGTAATATCAGTTTTGATACTTTCCCCAAGTGCGTCTAGTAGACGAGAAAGAGTAAAAATATTGAGAAAGGTACCGGTAGAGAAGGCTTTATCACGTACAGCTTGCATGACTTGTTGCTGGCGTTTGGCTCGACCGAAGTCTCCCTCAGGGTCCGCATGGCGTTCACGGACATATTTAAGAGCTGTAGCACCGTCAAGTTTCCGCCATCCTTTTTTGATTTCAAATGTTTCGTAGCTGTAATTTTTTCCCGGGTAACGGGTATCAAGGAAATCACGTGGGACATCGACTGAAACACCGCCAAGAGCATCGATTATTTTTTCAAATCCGTCGAAATCAACGATCAGGGAATAGTGAACTGGCTCCCCAGAAATTTGTTCTATAGTATCTCGAAGAAGAGAAACTCCATCTTGGGTATTGAGACCGATCTGGTAGATGGCGTTGATTTTGGTGTAGCTATCGCCTTGGCCAATCGGGGTGTAGAGATCACGTGGGAATGACAAGAGCGCGACTTGGTGAGTTTCGGTGTTGATGCTCGCGAGCATAATCGTATCGGTGAGGTTTTTTCCCGGGTAGTGTTCACCGGCTCGTCCGAGAAGAAGGATATTGATACGGTTTTCGTCGGTTTGTTTGAGTGGGACGCGTTGGGAAAAAAGCGTTCGGGCAGCATCCGTGATTTCAAGGAAGAAAGAGCTGCTGGTTTGGCTTTCAAAAGAAAGTGTCTTGCTGATATGTGCCACCTTAGCGAAGAGAAAGAGCACACAGAGCAGAAACAGCATACCAAAAATGATACCTATACTTATGAGTATTTTGTTGCGTTTCTGGCGGTGAGGAGGGGATGTGCGAGGTTTTCGTCGGACTGATACGGATTCTTGCGTTTGTGGCAAAAAAGCCGGCTCTGAACCAAGGTCAAGCGAGTGCGTCGGGGGAGCGGTGACTGTGTTTTTTGGATGAGGGGTAAATTTCCTTTTGGGGTGGAGACTGTCCATTTTTTGGATGTTTTGGCTTTTTAGAGGGGATATTGTTGCCTTGCATTCAGACAAAAAATCTGTTACAATATGAGTGTTTTCTTTTCTTTTGGATGTGAATGAAAAAAGGAAGGTGACTAAGTAATTTTCGTTATGAGCATGTTTTCAAAAACACCATCAACTGAGAATGAATTTGAAGAAAATCTGACAACAAAACAACTCTTGCTTGAGTTGGTCAAGGTTATTCTCCTCGCGCTTGTTATCATTATACCGGTCAGAGCCTTTCTCTTCCAGCCCTTTTTTGTTTCTGGGCAGAGTATGGAGCCGAATTTTGACGAGGGTCAGTATTTGGTTATCAGTGAGCTTGGGTATAAGACCACGGATA
>JAUPUC010000072.1 GCA_030917745.1 Patescibacteria group bacterium
ATGCTCAGTGTCATCATCTCCATACGCTCTCCCTTGAAAAACAAAGAGAGACAAAAAAATATTTCCTCTTTTCCTCTCCACAAAAAAAGACTTTCTTCTCTCATAAATCCCTTTCCATAAGCAAAAAAATGCGCTATCCTATGGAAGAGAGTGGTGGAGAATGATTTATTGTTTCTTATTTTTTACGGTTTCATATATGCTCCAAGGTAAGCCCCGTTTCGCGCTGTTTTTCCTCGCTGTCATGTCTTTTTGCCTTGTCTCAGGAAGCGTACTCTTTTATGCCTTTGGCTACCGCTTCAATTTTGAGCGCGGAGTTTTTATTTATGGCGGTTCTATTACTCTCAAATCGAACCCCGTACAAATAGATGTCAAAATCGACGGCATCCAAATCCCCGCAAAAGACCTCAGCCGTCTCAATCAGAGTTACCATATCTCTGGTATTATACCCGGAGAACATGCTATCGAAGTCAGCTCACCTGGATACCAAACTTGGACCAAACGAATCGTTGTGAAAAGTGGAATTTCAAACGAATTTTGGAATATCACGCTCCCCCGACAAAACTATGAAATTGTTTCCTACCCGGGTACGGAAAATTTGACTCGGTATTTCCAGTCACCTGAACCGACACTCTTTGCAGGTATCTATGGAAATGCTCGTCGAATTGGCGTGCAAATATATGATACTGATCAAGAAATCAACAGGAATCTCTACTCTCAACCCGATGTTACCTTTGCCTTTGAAAAAAACGAGAATCTCGAATGGTCTCCCGATGCGGATCGGCTTGTTTTTCCTATACTTTCCGAAGGGAAGAGACATGTGCTCGCGGTCGATATAGAAACAAAACAAACTCGAGATCTCAGTGCTGAGCTGAATCAATTTACAATGATGCGTCCCCGTTTCAATCCAGCGATTCAAGACTCTCTGCTCTATCGTTCAGAAGGAAAACTCTATCGACTTGATTTGAATAGCGATGTTCCGGAGAGCCCTCTCCAACCACTCCTTCTCGCTGAACACGTTGCCGCCTATGATCTCTCCGGATCAGACATCTATATCATAAACTCGGAAGATGGGATTCTCTATCGTTTCGGCGCCAACGAAGAACATCCAGACTTTCGTCCTATCATCGACACGCCCCTCACAGACATCGATTCTGAAACAACCCTCATCGTGTACGATGAGTACCGCATCGCCTTCCTCTCAAAAAATGGTGCTCTCTCGTTCTTCAATGCATACCTCAGTGACACCCCGCTCAGAGTACTCGCTGATCAAGATATCACAGGAGTTCAATTTTCTGATGACGGAAAAAAACTCCTCTTTTTCTCCTCACACGAAACATTTGTCTACTTTATCCGTCCCTGGGAAGTACAACCAAGGCGTGATCAAGATTCTATTTGGCAAATCGGCCGTTTCGCGGATGAAATCTCGTTCGTGCAATGGACGAAGGACTATGAACATATTCTCTATACCAAGGGATCACAAGTTTTCATTACCGAGCTTGATAATCGCGATCGACGAAATATCAATGAACTCATACGTTTCGAACGACCGCCCCTACAGGTCCTCTCCCGTGTCAGTCAGAATCAGATTTTCTTCATCAAAGATAATAGCAATGAGTCCGTCGAGCTTCTCTCCATTGATTTCCCTGAATTCAATAATTTCTTCACCCAATAGAAGACTTAGTCATCTAAGAAGTACTCACTATGCAACCAGAGCAACCATTTATACCGCATGAGCAAACTCTTGATACCCAGCATGACACCGACCCAGAGAGACTGGCTCGAGAAGAACGGGTACGAATGATCTGCCAATCCGGAAATCACCATTCTATTCTCGAAAGTTTTAAGGATCCAGAAAATCATATCCTTCTTGAAGAACACACCCACTCTCTCCAGTCAGACCACCGGGTACGCGAACAATTATCCGGTATCCTTGCTTCGCTTTCTCCGGCTCACTGGGAAATGCTCACCTTACTCCATCTTTTTGATACTGAAACCTTCAATCACTGCATCCGTACATATCAAATCGTCCAGCGTAAGCTTCAAAGTACACATCCTATCGGTGAGTTCCTCCGTACCGAATTGAGGAAGGAAGGTGTTCCCCAAGAAACACTTGCCATCTCCGCGCTCCTCCATGATATTGGCAAAATTGGTATTCCGCTCAAAGAGCTTATCCTCAACAATACACTGACTGACCAAGAGTGGCATCACCTCTGTGTAGAACATTTCTGTAAACAAGACCGTTGTGATACTGAACAAGCCGAAGCCACTCTCGCTCTAAAACTCACAGCCGGAGCCCCGCACAATCTCCGAGAAAAGGACCTGGTCCCCTTCTCATACTGCCTCACATCAGAGCAACGAGACCTCCTCGTCCGATCAGGAATCAACCCTGATCAAACCTTAGGTGAAATCATCAATACGCATCAGGACTTCTCTGGAGAAATAGCTCGGGCCTACGGACTCGATGACACCTTCGTCGCCCTCGTTTCCAATCACCACGAGCGGTCGCTCGATGAAGAAGAATCACATCCGGTCTCGCAATCCGCGCTCCGTATCGCCACCATTCTCCGCTTCGCCGATGTTTTCGATGCCATCCATTCCACCCGGACCTACAAGAAAGGAAATCCGTTCCTCACCACCATTGCGATCCTTATCCGGAAATCCCATGACGGATTCATCGATCCACGATTGGCACATCTCTGGATTGATGAGGATATGCAGATTTTTGAGGCATCTCAAAAAGATTACTTCCGCATCCTTCCTGAAGCTATCGACCGGGAACACGAAGGTGAAACCGGTTATTCTGTCGAAACACGTGAGGCTATTATC
The DNA here is from genome assembly GCA_030917745.1 of Patescibacteria group bacterium. Classification (GTDB taxonomy): domain Bacteria; phylum Patescibacteriota; class Minisyncoccia; order Moranbacterales; family UBA1568; genus JAGOSP01. The sequence continues at coordinate 2,827 of JAUPUC010000072.1, forward strand.
GCGGAAGAGCGAAACTCCCTCATCAGGATTCATGAGTTTCTCGAAAAAACCCTCTAAAAAAGGAAAAAAATAAAGGAAGTAATTGACAAATACGATATTTAGGTATATAATGGGG
>JAUPUC010000093.1 GCA_030917745.1 Patescibacteria group bacterium
ACTTGCGACTGCGCATGTACATTCAATTTTGAGGCAAGGCTTTTCAGCTCGGTATAAAAGGGAAATTCCGTGTTCGTTACGTATACTTTCTTCCCTTTTCGAGTCTTTTCAATAATCATCCGAAGCTTGAGAAGCTTATTGACTTCCCGAGCGACATCGGCTCGTGGCAACAGAATTTTCGCAGTAACATCGAGCACGGCATATTCACCTTCAGTATTCAAAAGAAAAAAACGAATAACTCGGGCCCGGGCTTTCGATCCAAACATCGCATCAAAGAGAGCAAGAGACATAACTTCCAGTACATAGACGGATTACGGTATACTATCTCTGAAGTATACGGCAGAGTTTAGGGAAAAGTCAACGAAAAAGACCTTCTTTAAGCCCAGATACAAGCCGTATTATATGCTATACTGAAAAGATGAAGCTATGAGAGAGCAAAAAGGAGAAAAATCTCATGATTTTCGGGAGAATGTCCGTGTTATATCCCAAATCCAAGCGACACGCGGGCGAGATGCCGAACATTTTATAAAAATTTTTCGTCATGAAGGCGATAACGTTGCGAGTGCTACCCTCGGAACGATGCTTGGCATATTCGAAATCGATGATTCGAGTGAAGACTCAAAATACATCGTTAATTTTCTTTTCTCTGTCGCTAAGAATGAATACTTCTGTAACCCACGACGAGGAGCCACAGAAAGTTTTGAGGCAGCGCTTCACAAAATTAACGTCGCGCTCGCTGAAATTGTAAAACATGGCAATATTCGCTGGCTCGGAAAACTTCACGGAACGATAGCCATACTCGAGAGAAACTCCATCCATCTCTCGGCTGCTGGTGATGGAAGGATTTATCTCTCACGAAACAATGCGCTCTCACATATCAGCGAAGGACTTGCTTCACCTGAAGCGATGGATCGCCCTCTAAAAACCTTCATCGAAATATCAAGTGGCCAGCTTATTCCCGGAGACCGCATCCTTTTCCTCCTTCCCAAAGCGGTCGAGATTATCAGCGAACCAGTCCTTGCGAGACATGCGGGGCAAATGACTCAAGACAGGCTCAATCAATTTCTTCGAACGGCTATGATCAACAAACTTGATCGTGGCGGTGCTATTGTAGTTGACATAGAAGAAGCTCCCGCACAACCAGCACTTTCTTCCCAGGCGCACAAAAAAACTCCTGAAAAAAAGCTCTCGACTCAAAACTATTTTTCTGAAACTGCCTTCGAAAAGAAACGCGATGAAAGCATTGCTACTGCACTTGCGGAAGAACAGTCTCATCAAGACACCCCCCCGATCAATCCGGAATACACTGACACGAAAACAGGCCATATCTATATTCAGGGTGACAAAAAAGAACCCACTCCCGAGCCGTCTCGTATCGCCCAGTATTCTGAATCATTCTTCTATTTTAGCCAAAAGATAGGCGAGGAGGGGTGGAGAAAATCTTCCCAGCTGCTTCGGAATATCTCTCTCAAAACAAAATTCTTCTGGCTCACCACAACCAATAGAGCACAAGGAAGTTTCACTTTACTCGTGGAATCATCATCGCAGTACCTCGCCCGAAAAACACCATCCCATAATCACACCCCTTCTGTCGCGCAAAAATCAAATGACAACACCCTCTATCAAAGAGAAATTCGATTAACATCAAAGCCACAATCAACACGGACGCAATACCCTCCAGAAGAAACTCAGGAAATTCCTCTGTCCGAAGTCACTCCGAATCATACCATTGCGCTGATCCGATGGATCCTGTCAGCCTGTACCTCTCTGGGCGCGACGCTCCAATCATGGGCAGCATCTCTGATTCGATTCCTCTGCATATATTCTCCACTTGTGTTCCGAAAAATACACCTCGCTCTTACACCCCTGATACTCTCTTTACAGCGGATTTTTCTTCGTCTTTCGTACAAAGGGCGTCTCATAGTCGTTGTCACGCTTCTGAGCGTCCTCAGTATACTCATTTGGGTTCTTTTTCAGCCAGAAAAACCGACCCATCTTCCTGCCGAAGATGCATCATCTCTCTCAAATGCTCTGCTCCCTCTTCCGAGCTCTCTCCGCAGTCAAGAAACAAATACCCGAGATCTCCCTCCTTCTCAAGTCATTTCTCAACATCCTGATACTATTGCTTCAACCTATCTCAATAGCCTTCCGATTATCATGACACAGACAAGTCTTGAAATCCCATCAAAACAACTTTCTCTTCCGCTCCCAGACGGAAATGGACTCCCGAAAAAAATTGCTCCCATGCAGGATCTTGACCTCCTTTTTTTCCTCACAGATACCGGTACTCTTATGACATTTAGCCCAGTCAATAAAACATTTTCCTCGAACGCACTCCCAACTCGTCCTGATTCTATCGACCAAATAAGCACCTATCTTACCTATCTCTATGTGCTCAACGCTGATGGAACCATGCTCTTCCGTTATCCTCGCGCTCAAGGCTGGTTTGGTGAAGGAACACCGTGGCTCAAACAAAATCTTGATCGTGACCCACAAGCCTCTTTTGCTCTCAACGAAAGCGTCTTCATTTTTTCAGGGTCAGCGCTCACTCAATACTCACAAGGAAAAACCGTCCGCGTTTTTGAAACGCCAAAGGTCATACCCAATCAACTCCTGCTGGCCACTGAACCCGAAAATACACTCCTCCTTGGGCTAGATACCGAAAATGAGCGACTCATCGCTTGGGATGCTCATGGACAAATTATAGAACAATACTTTTCAGAGACACTCAAAAATGCTATCAGTCTCTCCTTAAATAATCGTTCTGTATTGATTTCTACTCCAACGGAAACATTCGAAATCATCTTGCCGTAAATACAAAGCAAGCAAAAGGTGCTCGCTTTCTTTCCCTATCAATGATATCCGCTGTCTTATCAAGTACCAAGGCGCCCGCCAACACACCAGACACGGTATTGATGAATCGGCGACGAGCCAGATGAACCGTCGATTCTTCTTCAACTCCTGTTTTCGGCCTATCGCTTACTCTCGATGCTTGAGAGCAGGTTTCTGATAGTCTTCTTTCCTCTGATTCACCTCTCTTTTCCGC
>JAUPUC010000101.1 GCA_030917745.1 Patescibacteria group bacterium
AAGAACAGCAAGCCAAGGCCAAACAAAAAAAAGTTGACATCAAAGGTATCCGTATCGGCTTCAACACCGACACCCATGAGCTCTCCTTCAAGAAAACACAAGCGGAAGGGTTCATGGCTAAGGGACACAAGATACGAGTCGAGCTTGTCCTCCATGGTCGAGAAAAAGCCTTGGGAGATAAGGCCAAAGAAAATATGAGTGCCTTTCTCAAAAGCCTCTCTACTCCATTCAAATTCGAAGAAGAAATCAAACGTGCGCCTAAAGGATTTTCTGCCCTCATCGCACCGGAATAATCACCTCGCAGTCTCAATTCATAATCCCCTCTCTATCAAGCAACCTCTATGAAACAGAAGACGAACAAGTCTGTCAGCAAAAAATTCCGCGTCACTGGATCCGGCAAAGTCACCCGTCGCTCAACTGGAAACAACCACTACAATGTCCGTGACAATGGAGTAGCAACCAGAAACAAGCGCTCCGATGCCGGTATTGCTGTCCGCGCTGATGAAAAGAATCTCCTCCGTGTCATGCCATACGTTTAGAGCATTCTCCCTTCTCGGCTCTCCCCATTCAGTTGACTTCCCCGAGAAAGACCTGCTACTCTAGCGATTCGATCCAGAAACAACCTCTCTCTTTTATTTATCCGCAGTAATCACACTATTTTATGACCAGAGTCAAGCGTGGCGTCATGACCAAAAAGCGCCACAACAATATTCTTGAGAAAGCCAAGGGCTTTCGTTGGGGACGAAAAAAATTATTCACCAAAGCTAAAGAGGCGGTCATCAAGGCTGGCGTTTATGCTCGCCGCGATCGTCGCGCCAAAAAGCGAACCTTTCGCTCTTTGTGGATTGTCCGTCTCAACAACGCACTCCGTGAACACGGTATTACCTACCGCGCCTTCATCGCTCTTGAAAAGGAGAAGAATATTGAGCTTGATCGCAAGGTGCTCTCCCAGATGGCTGTTGAGCAACCGGCTACTTTTGCTACATTCATCAACAAGGTGAAATAGAACGGAGGTATTACAATCAAAAAAACCGCTCACTCTCTGGGCGGTTTTTTGATTGTAAAATAGAATCCTCTCTGAGAATCTCAGGCAGCAAAAAGACATGCTAGAAAAAATGGAGTATCTCAGGACGAACAATGAGTATACTGCCGAGAATCAGCATGAGAATCCCACCGATACATGTCGACCAACGTGAATACTTCTGAGTCAGATAGAGGCGGTCCGCGCCCCAAAGAGCCAGACCAAAAATAAACAGATCATCCAGCATGTAAAAGAAAATGTAGAGCAGCATCGTTCCTTGTTCTTGCCAAAAATTCAGCTGATTCATCTGCAGAATCTTCGTGAAAGCCTGTGGAATACCGATAGAACAAGCAAATTCAATCACATTGACTGAGAAGGCGAGCGCGATGATACCCGCAGCTGACATCCACGTGAGTGGTTCATATGCCAACTTTTTGATTGAAGTGATAAGAGAAGCGCGCTTCGTGGTATCAATAATTTTGCAGGCCCCATCCGACGTCTTCCATTCGTAGAGAAAAAATCCACCACCAGCAAGCGCGAGGAGTCCAACGAGCGGTGTCACGATATGATCAAGCCCGACAAAATCCCATGTGGTAAACCACACATTTAATACAAGGTAGTACATGACTGACTCCGCAAGAACAAAGAGTCCGGCAACAGCCAACATCCGTTCTCGTGATTTCATCTGAACAAGCACCAAAAGAAAAGTCACCAAGACCCACAAAGCGCAGGGGTTAAACCCATCGATCAGCCCGAGTACACTCGCCAGTGCCGGTAAAGAAAAAGCGTACACGTTCACCATCCCCCAAAAAGGAATGCTGACAAAATACTCTAGTGCCGCCTGTTTACACATGCCCGTGGTAGCGTCACACACCGCTCCCTCCTCGCGTGTGTTCAAGAGAATCCCTTCTTCCAAAATACGATTCATACCCACTCGCTCTTGCCCTCGCGCTTTCTCAATCGCCTGCAAGAGTAACTTTCCAGTTGTATCGCCCGTATTGAAACCCTGGAATACTTCTGTCCCGATCAGGGTCAATGGAGTGGCTCGAGTGAAATGATTCGCTTCCGTGAAACGAGCGAACAAGTTTTCTAAATGCTCATCACCAATATCCAAGTACCGCACTTCGATATCATCACGCTGCGTCTCCAGTTGTGTGAGAAATTCCCGCTCAGCCTGACAATGCACGCATCCATCCCGCTCGAACACCTCAATCAAAATACGTTCAGACGCAAAAACGCGCGCATCAGTAGCGCAGCCAATGGCGATACATATCAGAAAAAACCAAATCCATTTTGTATTCCAAACAAGACTCCTCATACTTCAGATATTGAAAAGTGAAAATCGCTGATACCCTTAGATCCGCGCATCTTGATACTGCCGATAACGAATGCCTATCATTCTCACAGCCTCCTGAAGCCAAGGCAACGTCTCTGGTCGCCACACGAGAAACTTCAGAAGAGAATAAACCCCCAACAAGAGGATTGCCTCAAAAAGAGGCGCCCATGATTGATGAGGTACTCCCATAAAAAACCGATGCCACACAATCAAAAAGAAAGCGGGATAGACCAAACGATGGAGTCGTTTCCAGAGTTTTCCGCCCAAAAAACGGAGAGCAACATTATTCGACGTCACAAGAAGGGGAAAAATGAGCAATAAACCCATCACACCCGTCACCATCCCTCTCTCCCAAGAAAACACACCACTCACAAAAAAAGTTTTTTTTGTTTCCCACAACAAGCCTGGCGAAATGAAATGCCCCAAACCATGCACCAGAGCGAAACATCCCATGAGAATCCCCAACTCTCTCCGAAAACCCATCAGAACCAGAAGCAATCGCATCCGCAAGAGCGCGGAGAGTGGACTCAAAAACAAGATGACTATCAACAAGTTACCAGCGATTTCCCCAAAATCTTTCTGAAACAGAGCCAATGTAGGCAGAAAAAAAGTAAAAAGTACCAGATATGAACCCACAAGCAGAGAACGCTTCAAAAAAGCGACGTGCCGCGAAAGCACTCGCACGGCTACATCATGACAAAAAAACCCGAATGAAAGTATTCGATCAAAAGAGAGCCAGATATTTTTACTTTCTCCCATCATAATATATGTTCCTCAGGGAATATTCCTCTCAATATGCACGACTTTCGGCTGACTTCCCTCTATGACTGAGTGTGCGCTAATGCCTCATTTCCAAAACCAGAGAAGAAGCAGCGTGAGAATTATCAGATGCACGAACCCGAGTAAGACGAGGAGAGATGACTTCATACAAAATTCATAATCAAACCACTGAAGTACCCCTGTATCATACTCTATGGAAACCAGCCGAGCAAAGACTTCCTAGTCATGTCAGACCATGACTTTCCATTGAGGAAAAGAGTCTGTCTATGCTATTCTTGGGGAAGATATTCTGTTCTCAAAATCAAAAACGATGAGTGAACCAATTATTGTTGTCGATAAACTTCGGATTATCTACAATCAGGGGAAATCCAATGAATCACGCGCGCTCGAGGAAACCAGCCTGACCGTTTACCCGCGTGAATACGTGATTATTTTTGGTCCGTCTGGATGTGGCAAATCCACCCTCTTGTACTCACTCTCCGGACTCCAATCCGCGACCTATGGCAGTGTGAGTGTGAAAGGAAAATCAATTGCGCAGATGAATGAAGCAGAAGAACTCGAGCTTCATCAAACGGCTATTGGCATGGTATTTCAGGCATTTTATCTCATACCATCCCTCAATATCATCGATAATGTCGTTCTCCCAAAAGTATTCCGTGGGGAAGCGCCCAAAGAGCGCCTCGAGGTGGGCTATCAATTACTTCGGCGTTTTGGTATCGCCGAACAAGCAGACAAATTCCCTAATCAACTCTCCGGTGGACAAAAACAGCGCGTCGCTATCGCCCGCTCACTCGTTAATAATCCCGATATCATCTTAGCTGATGAACCAGTTGGAAACCTCGATAGCGAGAGCGCTGAAAACGTGCTCAAAATCCTTAAAGAGCTCAACGAAATCGATCAGAAAACCATAGTCATGGTTACGCACAACCCAGAACATCTCCAGTATGCTGACCGTGTTGTTCACATGAAAGATGGGCGCATCATTAAGGAAGAAATTCACAAGGAAAAACGCGCCATCGTTCACCATAAGCAAGAGAATGAGGACGAGGAAGTCGACCAGACAAATCCTGAGCTCAAGATGCTCATGGCATCGTTTAAGAGTTTGCTCCCACAACAAGTCGACGTGCTCCTGGTACCTTTCAAGGCAAAGCAGCTGCTCGCCCACCTCCTCTCTGAACTCAATGAAGAACAAGTGGCGATGGCTGAAGCCTTCCTGAAAGAGCTTCTCTTTAAGAATATTGACAATGCCACCTTTGTTGAACGGCTCGACTTAGATCTTGAGAAAGGTGGGGCTGGCTGGAACCACATGCGAGCAGAATCCTTCTCTGCCCGTACCGAAGAAATACTCTCAATCGCTCAAACGATGAAAACCGACTCTGAACGCGCTCCTATCTTACTCGCGAGCTACCTCATCACCCATTTCCATCTCAAGCTGGATGCGAAGAAACTCCTCCGTTTCCAGGCTACCCTGAAACTCCGTATCGAAAGTCAAATCGGCCAGATCGAGCTCCGTAAACGTCTCGATGCACCAATGATTCAGGACGGGGTCGGACTTCACAAAAATACAGTCGAAAAGGTCGCCCGAGAAATCGAAATCGTCATGCTCCTCAAGTTTAGCTAATACATCTTTCGTTTCGAGTTATTATGCGAATCTTCGACCTCATCAAACTCTCTCTTCGTATGTTTAAGGCTCGTGCTATGCGAACCTTTCTCACGGTTCTTGGTATGAGCGTTGGCATTGCCGCCATTATTTTTCTTGTTTCCTTTGGATATGGGCTACAACGCACTCTCCTCCAAAAAATCACAACTTCTGATGCGCTGGTCAGCCTTGATGTCACTCCTGCCTCTTCTGAGAATAGTCTTCCTCTTAATGAGGAAACAATCGAAACACTCCGATCTCTCCCTAATGTTGCTGACACGCTTCCTGTTCTCGAGTTAGCTGGCCAAGGAAAATTTGATACCGTTACGCTCGATATCAATACCGTGAGTGCTCCCGCTTCTTTTCTGAAAAGCGAAGGGCTCAAGCTGAGCACGGGACGCTTTTTCACCAAAGATGAAACAAACAACATGGTCATCACCGAAGCAGTTGCCAAGGTATTCGACATCGCCCCGGAAGAGATGATTGGGAAATCCGTTGACGTCACCTTATTTCAGAGTGATGCCAGCGGACGCTCACAGAAAAGAAGTACTTTTACCCCAAAAGAATCCTACACCATTGTCGGTGTCGTGCAGGGTGAAGAAAATATCGTCTATCTCTCACTCGATTCACTCGATGGATTTCCGCTTACCGCTTATACCAAACTCAAAGTGAAGTGTGCCTCAACCGGCACCCTGGCAAGTGTACGCACTCAAATCGAAGAGCTCGGGCTCACCGCGTCTTCCATATCCGAAACCGTTGACCAAGCAAATAAGGTCTTTGGTGCAGTCCAAGTAGTCCTTATGATCTTCGGGCTCATCGCCCTCATCGTCTCTGCTATCGGTATGTTTAACACGATGACCATTGCCTTGCTCGAACGCACCGAAGAAATCGGCATCATGAAAGCTATTGGCGCTGCTAAACGGAGCATT
>JAUPUC010000012.1 GCA_030917745.1 Patescibacteria group bacterium
ATGCTATAATGTACTGTTGTAAAAACGCAACAGGAGATTTTGAGTTCTTTTTATTTTTTTAAAAGCTCGAAAGGAGCAATCATGGAGAATCAACAGGCTAGACAGGCTAGTGTCAGACGCACGCAATGGGTGCGGTTCTACGGTTTGGGCCAGCATAATCCGGGAAGGGATCGCGTCGTGGACACCCGTGATACTGATACTCTGGTTATTCCAGAACAAGCCCACTCTTTGCAGTTTTTTAACGTCTATTCGGCTGTCGTTCCGAGTGAGATGGGTGCAGACGTGCTACTGACGAGCGAAAAGGTGGACCTTTCGCCCATTATCTATTGTGGCGGCACGCTGTACTCGCTCGAGGATGGTGAACGGCTATTTGGTGACCACGAGAGCGTGCGGGGTGAGATAGATGAAGATACCACGCTCTTTGATCTTCTGCGCCAAGGTGCGTTCCCAGGCACAACGCACGTGATTCGGAGTCGGGACGGTTTCATCAAGCCGTTTCGCGAGGGCATGGATGTGATTCTGCGTCGATAAGACGCGGGCCGACTAGGAAGTTTTTCCTGGCCGGCCTTGTTTTTTTGAAACAGCTTATTCCTCGTTTGAAAAAACCACCCCGATTGGTCGGAGCGGTTTTTTCTTTTCGAGGAAAGTAAAGACTAGGCGGCTACCTTCTTGGCAGCGACTTTCTTCTTCGGGGCGGCTTTCTTGACAGCTACCTTTTTGGCGGCTGCTTTCTTGGTTGTGGTTTTCTTGACTTCATCCTTGCTCAAGAAGGCTTTTTTGACAAAAGCATTGAGTCGGGATTTCTTGTTGGCAGCGGTGTTTTTCTTGATGATGTTTTTCTCGGCTGCTTTGTCAAGAGCTTTTTGAGCTTCTTTGTAGAACTTCTGTGCGTCGTCGAATTTACCGGCGGCGACAGCCTCACGTGTTTTCTTGATAGCACTCTTCACGACACCTTTCACAATTTTATTCTTCTCGGTTTTGTGAGCGGTGACCCGCATGTATTTGATAGCGTTCTTCTTGATTGGCATAGCGATGCGCGTTATGATTGATTGCTGCGATGGGCTAGAGAGACCCTTCGAGACAGTTTGATTAAGAGATGTACCAACAAACCTGGAATTTGAGACAGATTATTTCTAACAGAAAATTGATTTTTTGGCAAGAGTTTCAGAAATGAGACGGCGTGCCAAGTGAGGGTAAAACAGGTACTATAGAGAAAAGACTATTTTATAATGGAAGAGTATGATAGGGCTTCTCGAGGGAGAATTGCGGGAAATGAAGAACGGTACCGCGCTGGTTATGTGCGGAGGAGTGGGATATCGGGTTTCGGTATCCGCGTATACGCTTGGGAAGATCGCCGGAGCGGAATCGGTTCTTCTCCATATCCATACGCATGTACGAGAGGATCAGCTGACGCTGTATGGTTTCTTGGATGATGATGAACTGGAGATGTTTGAGCTGCTTATCTCTATTTCGGGTATCGGTCCAAAAGTAGCTCTTGGGATTTTGTCTATTGCTGATCCGAATACGATACGCACCGCTATTGTACACAAGGATGCCTCTCTTCTGACTCGTGTCTCGGGTGTGGGTAAGAAAACAGCCGAGAGGGTGATCGTTGAGTTGCAAAATAAGGTCAAGGAAACAGAGCTTCATGGTACGGCACAGGCTCTTGCGGATCAGGATGCTCTCGAGGCGCTTTGTGCTATGGGATATTCAGTCACGGATGCTCGTGAAGCACTCAAACTCGTTGCGCCAGAAATCAAAGATGTCGGAGCACGAGTCACGCAAGCCCTCAAAAAACTCGGAAAAAAATAAGTATTACCAGAGCACTTTTGAGACTTTCGAGTTCGTTCGAAAAAATTTTCTTTCGCGAGTTCACTCAAAATAAGAATCATTGCTTTATGGATAATTTTCTTCAGTCACCAGAGTGGGCACGCTTTCAGGAAATGAATGGACGTGAAGTGGTGCGGACCGAAAGTGGAGTATATGGTTTCGTGCATACGCTCCCGATAGTAGGTGCATATCTCTATCTGCCCAGATTTCCTGGAGACACGATTGCGCACTCAGAATCTGCTGTTGAAAGTTTAATATCGTTAGCAAAAAAAATGACGTACGGTTGGGTGCGTATTGAACCGGAGACGGAAGGAGTTTTGAAAATGTGGGAAGATATTCTTTCTCGGCGGGGAGAAAATGACTATGTACGGCTTGTAAAAGCCCCACATGACATGCAGCCACGAGAGATATTTGTTATTGATGTATCCCTATCGGAAGAGAATCTTCTGGCGGGGATGAAGGCAAAGACACGATACAATATCCGACTCGCAGAAAAAAAAGGCGTACGAGTTTTTACGACGCGAGCAAAGAAATACCAGGAATTATTTTTTTCTCTCATCCAAGCGACAGCGAAACGGCAAGGTATTCTCCCTCACCCTCAATCCTATTACGAAAAAATGTTAGATGCATTTTCGGAAGAACAACTGACATTATTTGTCGCTGAATTCGAAGGAACGGTGCTCGCAGCCAATCTCGTCCTTTTTTTTGGTGACACGGCGACATATCTCCATGGTGGGACAAGCGACATGCACCGAGACGTGATGGCGCCAATGCTTCTTCAGTGGGAACAGATTCGAGCGACAAAGCAATGTGGGTGTCGCTGGTATGATTTTGGCGGCGTAAGC
>JAUPUC010000058.1 GCA_030917745.1 Patescibacteria group bacterium
GATTAAGAGCAGAAATACTATACGAAGATCTCGGAAATTTTTGACGGAAACATACGCAAGAAAAGCAATCGAAAACAGAGAAATCAAGCGTGCTATTTCCTGGAGGCTGACGAGAGGGAAGAGGCTCCAGGTACTGGAGAAGATACCATAGACAATGAGAAGGAGAAATGATGAAAAAAGAGGAAAGTAAGTGACCTGATCTCGATAACGAATACAAGTCATCACTCCCATGATCAGCAAATAGATACCAAGTAATTGAGAGAGGCTGACGGTCAGGTGTTCTCCTAGGGATACCGTTGAATACTGCGAGAGGTGATCCAAGCTCATACGAATGAAGAGGAGACCGCCCAAAAGCCAGAGTGGTGAAACAAAGGAAAGTAGCGAAAACATGATGAGCCAAAAGGCAGCTACTGGCCATAGATTGAAGTCCAGGAGGATGCAAATCGTCGCCAAAATACTCGTTGCAGCAAAGGAAAAAAGCCAGAAAAAAGGTTTTTTGGGATTTAAGGTATGCGAGATAAGACCTGAGTGTTCCATGGAGCCAGTATATCATTCTCGAAAGTTTTGATACAATGGCATATATGAAGATACTCCTTGTTCACAAGTTTCACTTTCGTTTCGGTGGAGCTGAAAAAATTTATTTTGAGACAGCAAAATTGCTCGAGGAAGCGGGGCACGAAGTCGCTTTTTTTTCCATGCATCACCCAAAAAATGAATCCACGCCATGGGAAAAGTATTTCGTTGATCAGGTAGATTTTGAGGATCAAGACAAGTCGCTGTGGAGAAAAATCCGAATCGGGTGGCGCATCATCTGGAATCAGCAGGCCTACGAGAATATCACACGGCTCATCGAGGAATTCCGACCCGATGTCGCGCACTGTTTCAACGTGTATCATCAGCTCTCTCCCTCGGTCTTGCGAGCGCTTCAGAAAAAACACATCCCTACTGTACTCACTCTGTGTGATTTCAAGGCTATCTCGCCAAATTATTTTCTCTATGATTTTTCCAAAAGACAACTCTGGGATTCTGCTTCAGGTATACGCTGTATTCTTGATCGAGTCATCAAACATTCTTTTGCCAAAAGTATCATCTGCGCTTGTGAAAAATGGCTGCACGATGCGCTCGGAAGCTATCAGCGGGTAAATCTGTTTCTTTCGCCAAGTGATTTTTTAATTCAGAAATACCGCGATCTCGGTTTCACGGGAAGGATGACGCGCATACATCATCCGGTGATCCCTCAAACCACTCTCGTCTCATCCTCTCCTGCGCTTCCCTGGCACGAGCGCCCCGAAACCTATCTCTTTTTCGGAAGACTCTCCCCAGAAAAAGGCGTCGAGGTACTCTTGCGAGCTTTTGTTTTGTTGCCAGAGAAACGATTAGAGATTGTCGGTTTCGGACCTGATGAGACATACCTCAAGCAATTGGCAGATACTCTCGGTATTAACCAGCGAGTCATATTTGTTGGTGGTGAATATGGTGAGGCACTCATGAAACGTATCAACAGTGCAAAAGCGGTCATTATGCCCGCCATGTGGTATGAGAATCAACCATTTGTGCTTATGGATTCACTGCAATCGGATACGCCAGTAGTTGCATCTGATATCGGCGGAATCCCCGATATCGTCCAAGATGGAATGAACGGTTTTCTCTTTCGTTCGGGTGATGCATCAGACTTAGCTTCTTGTCTCTCTCGGCTCCAAACGTATGATATAGAGAACATTCTCCGGAACGCAAAAAAAACCGCGGGGGACTACACCGCCTCGCGTTATCAGGAAGAAATTCTTTCTCTTTACGAAGAAGTCCTTCAAAAGAAATAGGTTCCCTGTTGAATAGCACGAGTGAAACGAGCCCTGCTTTTACTCAGCATAAACATACGATGCCGGAGTGAAAGTTCGAACACACGAGCTTTTTTTCTGAGAGCTTCCCAAAGACAGAGGAAAGAAAACACGACCACATAATTGAAGGTTCTCTTAAATCTTCGTCTTGGCTGAAGAATCAATCGAAAAAACCATTCCATACCCATCTTTTGGATGAAGATTGGGGCTCGAGTTTGTTTGCCTGTCCAAAAATCGAAAGTACCGCCCACCCCAATACCGAGACGAACTTTTTGTTCAGGAATATAGCGAAGTTGAGCAAGGAAAATATCCTGAACCGGTGTACCAAAATTTACCAATACGATATCTCCACGCACTTTCTTTTGCGCATTTTTGAGCGATCGTTGTGAATGGATATTTACATCACAACCATGGATATTCAGATGAGGATATCGCACCAATATAGCTGCCTTAGTCTCAACATATGAACTCAGTCCGTCATTTCTGGTGGCGAGAAAGATATGCAGACCCATCTCTTGAGCATAAGCAAGAATATACTCCGAGAAATCAACTCCCGGAATTCGAGCACTCAATTTTTTTCCCTGAAGAAATGCCGGAAGATGAATACCGACCCCGTCAGCCAAGACCAAGTCCGATCCATTCACCGCGGAACGGAACTCTTTATTCCGTCGCGCCGTCATAATAAAATCCGGGTTAACGGTCACGACCTGGTGATAGTGCAGAGTAGAGAGAAAACGCGAAACAAGACGCTTCGCTCTCAGAAGACTCACATTATCAATCTTTATTCCGAGCGCCTGAATCGTTGCCATAGAAAAAGCTCTCATTTACTTAACTTTCTATTATACACTAATATATTGATAATGTCAATATCAAAGAGCATACCGAGTCTGAGTAGTCTCCATACAAAAAAACTGGCCTTTTAAGCCAGATTTTTGCACAGAAGATGCTGCCGGGAGAATGACCTACATAATTCTGATACGGGCATCCAGTGTTCGGAAGTCTGAGCCATTTTGAAACGCGAGCAGTGGATTAATATCTAATTCGACAATTTCTGGGAAATCTATTGCGATACGCGCGAGTCGACCAATTGCATCAATGAGCGTGAGCTGGTCAAGACCTGCCTGACCGCGAGCTCCCTCGATGAGTGGGTAGCTTCTCAGTTCTCGAAGCATCATTTGTGCATCTTCGCGTGTCAGTACTTCAGCGAAACGAAAACTCACATCTTTGAATACCTCCACAAAAATACCACCAAAACCAATCATGACAAGTGTTCCCAGGCCTGGTTCCTTTTTCAAACCGAGAATAAATTCGCGCCCTCCCGGATGTGCCATCTCCACGACCAACGCACCTTCGAGCTTCGCGGTTGGGGCGCGCTCAGCAACTGTTGCTAACAGAGTATCGTATGCAAAATCAGCCTGATCAGGGTCGATGTTCAAAAGAACACCTCCCATATCAGATTTGTGGGTAATCTCCGGGGAAATAATTTTGAGAGCCACTGTTTTGTTGAATGTCTGAGCAGCTGCCAGTGCTTCTTCTCGAGAAGAGACCACTCGATTGGAAAGAAACCGGAAACCATAGGCGGAAAGAAATGCGATGCAATTTTCTTCGGATAATTGGAGGCGACCCTGCTCTCTTGAGCGGTTCAGAATAGATTTGGCTTCCTCGATATGGATATCCGTGAAATCAAATGGGGTCGTATCAGTATTCTCTCGAAGTCGAGCTACCGAGGAAAGCTGTCCGAGCGACCGCGCGGATGACTCCGGGGAATGTAATACCGCTACCTGATGACGCACGAGGAACTCTCGAGCAGTCATCAAGGCTTCTCCGCCAGACAGCGAAACGACGATGGGCGTATCAGGGAACTTTTCATGCGCGCTGGCGATAGCCTCAGCGGTTTTGAGCGCCTCAGTCATAGCTTGAGGTGTGATAATCACGACGAGCATGTCGACATTCCGATCAGCCAACAGCGTCATGAGAGCACGTTCATAACGATCTGCCCGGGCATCACCCAAGACATCGACGGGATTGTGGCTATTCGCCGCGGCCGGCAAAAATGACTGGAGCGTTTCAAGAGTCTCCGGCATCAGCGCTGCTAATTCAAGCCCGTGTTCTATGCAGGCATCTGTTGCCATAACGCCGAGTCCGCCCGCATTAGTGAGGAGAGCGACCCGCTTACCCAGGGGCAGAGGATTTTTGGAAAAAACCTCTAGAGCTTCAGTAAGTGTCTCGAGACCGTCTACGCGAATGATGCCGGCTTGCTTGAAGAGTGCCGCATAGGCAGCGTCACTTCCAGCGAGCGCGCCCGTATGTGAAGAAGAAGCCGCTGTTCCCGCTGCCGTTTTGCCAGATTTGAGGGCAATTACTGGTTTGGGTGATACGCGCTTAAGGAGCGAGCGACCAGTCTCGATAATTTCTTTTGCATCGCTCAGATCTTCGGAATAAAAACTAATCACCCGAGTCTCGTCATCAAGCGCAAAAAACTTCAGTAAATCATTTTCTTTAATCTGTGCCTTATTACCAGTGCTCACGCAAGCACGATATCCGAGTGTCCCGTCGCTCATATCCAGAAGCGCCGTAAGAAGAGCCCCGCTTTGAGAAAAGAAGGCGATCGGGCCAGCGAGTGGAAGTGATTTGGCGAAGGAGGCATTCAGTTGTTCGTGTGGGGCAAGAAAACCAAGACAGTTCGGGCCAAGGAGAGTGATCGAATATTCTGTAGCAATACGAACAACCTCATCTTCGAGAGCTTTACCAGATGCGCCTGTTTCTTTAAAACCAGCAGAAATAATAACCGCGGCTGGTATGTGTTTTTCTCCACATTCCTTGAGTACCGTCGAAACAAGAGCGGCGGGGACGGCAATAATAGCCAGGTCGATGTTGCCCTCTAGAGACAACACTGATGGGAAACAGGGCTTTCCAAAAAGCTCAGTCGCTTTGGGATTGACTGGGTAG
>JAUPUC010000087.1 GCA_030917745.1 Patescibacteria group bacterium
TATTGCAAGATAGTCAGGCATCTGAGAATGCGCAAAACGCAGCATCTATTTTGTGTGATGAGATTCAAGAAGAACAAAAACAAGTGCAGGCACAACTAGATGTCTTGCTGACGCCAGCTAAGCAATCGGATTTAGAGGCATCCTTGACCATCCCTCAAGATATTTACACGGACAAGAGTCCGAAGAAGCCGCCTTTTCATTTTGGGAAAGGTAAATAACAGAGGCGCATATGATAGACGCGCACGCGCACGTGCATGATTCGGCATTTGATATAGATCGGGCAGCGATGCTTGAACGGGCGCGCTTGGCTGGGATTGAATCTGTGATTACTATCGGGACCGATCTTGCGGAGAGTCGATCAGCGATTGAGTGTGCGGCACAATACTCTTTTGTCTGGGCCAGTGTCGGTATTCATCCACATGTTTTCAATACTGTTACCAGTGTGGCATCGGTAGCAGGACTCACGGAAGAACTGAAGAAGATGTTGCCGTCTTCACAAAAAATAGTGGCAATTGGAGAATGCGGGCTGGATTACTTTACACGTGATGCAACGCAACACATAACCGAGCAGCAGAAAGAAGTACAAAAGGCTGGTTTCCTGGCTCAGGTTGCTCTTGCTCAGGAACGGTCTCTTCCTTTGATTATTCATACTCGTCCGTCGCTTGATTGTATGGATGCGTACGATGATATGCAGGCTCTTCTACAGTCGGTATTTGCCTCATACTCTGGTGCAGGGAGACAGCATCCGTATGTGATTTTGCATTGCTATATGGGTGATGCCAGAGTAACACAGCGGTTTCTTGATTTTCCTCAGATGGTTTTCTCATTTACCGGGAACATCACGTATAAGGCGCGAACAGGAGGAGATCTGGATCGGGTACTCGATATGATTCCAGTAGAGCGGCTGTTGGTGGAGACGGACTGTCCCTATCTCGCTCCGGTACCCTATCGGGGGAAGCGTAATGAACCGGCCTATGCCACTCTGGTGGCCCGGCACGTCGCCGAGATGAAAAAAATATCGTATACTCTCCTTGAAGAACAACTGCAAAAAAATACACAACGTATTTTTCCACAGTTGACATATTGATAAAAAATACCTATGGGCGTTTTGGATATTTTCAAACCAGGGAAGAAACCGGAATCAGTTGAGGAGATGAACCGGTTGGCAGTGGAAGCGGAAAAAGATCGACGGTGGCAAAGAGCAAAACAGCAAGCGGAAGGAGGAGGACAGACAACCTGGGATGCACCCATTCCGTCATCAGCCATTCCGAATCGAGCACCGTTAGACGATGACACATATGATCGGAAGAAGCACCGGGAACTTGAACGATTAGAGTTGGGTTTACCAGTAGAGAATGCAGATATTGAGCCGGCGGTTTCAAGGCCCGGTGAAGTTGCCGTCAATCCAAATGCTGTGGGGAATGCACGGATTGTGGGGCATATGTCTGAAGAAGCTCCTGATGGCTTAGAGGTTTCGGGTGCTCTTGACCCTCAGATGGATGCGTATATTCAAACACAGATGGCGGAGGCACAGGCGGCGGAACTAGCGAAGGATCAAGACCGTAAGCCAGTAGCATAGAATTGACTTTTTCTTTGTATCAGGGGTAAGATTGATGTATCTTCTTTATCTGAAAGAGAGGCGCGTGGCGCCTTTTTCTTACGGGTGAGAGGAGAGTTTTAAGACGATTGACCTTCATGGAAATTTCAATTGCAGCCGAAAAATTATTTATGCTTGGCGTCTTGCCAGTGACGAATGCCCTGTTTATCGGGGTGTTGGTAAGCGTGATTTTGGTATTGGTGACACAAATTATCTTGACTCGGTGGCAGTCAGTGCCGAGAGGCTTGCAAAATGTTTTTGAGATAATTGTTGATGGTGTACTTGGTTTGCTTGAGAGTATCATGCAGGATCGAGGTATGGCGCGGAAGTTTTTTCCTCTTATCGCGACTATTTTTTTGTTTATTTTGCTCTCGAATTGGATCGGACTTTTACCTGGACTTGGCACGGTGGGACTGGCACATGAGAATGCGGCTGGGCATGCCACTATCATCCCGTTTCTCCGGAGCACATCAGCTGATTTGAACTTCACTCTCGGACTCTCTCTCTTTGTTGTCATCACGATACAGCTGACGGGTATTCTGGCTCTTGGTATTCGTGGGTACGCGAAGAAATTTTTTGTCAGTCCGTTTCACAAACCCTATGTGGTCGGGACGCTTATGGGAGTACTAGAACTTGTTTCGGAATTCGCCAAGATTCTCTCTTTCGCTTTTCGGTTGTTTGGCAATGTCTTTGCGGGAGAAATTCTGTTGACAGTGATGCTTCATCTGGTGCCTTATTTTATTCCGCTCCCATTCCTTTTTCTGGAGATTTTTGTTGGATTCATTCAGGCAGCAGTTTTCGCGATGCTCGTGGCGGTCTTTCTCAAAATGGCTACCACGCCAGCAGAACACTAGGTGGAGAAGTAAATGGCTATGTTTGATTCATGTGTCAGGAGTCATTTTGTGAAAGTTTGGACAAAGAGGGAGTTTTGCTTTATAGTAAGTAATTGTGAATCATAATTTATCAATAATAGAAGCGTATGGAAGTTGAATCAGCGAAAATGCTCGGTGCTGCTCTCGCAATCGGAATTGGTGCCCTGGGTCCTGGTATTGGTCTTGGATTGTTGTTCTCAAAGGCTCTCGAAGCTATCGGACGTAATCCTGAAGCCTCTGGGAAAATTCAGACAACCATGTTTCTTGGTATTGCATTTACCGAAGCGGTGGTCATCTATGCTTTGGTTGTCGCGTTGATGATTTTGTTCCGATAAATATTCTGCAGCCCTTCTCTTTAGAGAGGGACAGAAAGAGAAGCGTCTATGGAAGCACTTGCGAATCTTGGTATCGACTGGAAACTGCTTGTGGCACAAGTGGTCAATTTTGCAGTAGTGCTTTTGGTACTCAAGCGTTTCGCATATCAGCCAATGCTGAAGCTCTTAGACGAACGCACAGCTAAGATAGAAAAGGGTTTGGCTGATGCCGAGAACGCGGGGAAGAAACTCAGTGAAATAGAGATTCAGGAAAAAGCGATACTGATGGAGGCACGGACTGAAGCGAAGCGAATTCTGACTGAGACCGATGAAGCTGCCAAAAAACGTGATGCCGCTCAAATTGCAGAAACGGAGAAGAGGGTGAAAAAAATACTGCATGAATCAGAGCTCAAGATAGCTGAGGATCAGAAAAAAATGCTGGATGAAGCGAAGCGTGAGTTGGGCGAAACCGTGCTTTTGGCGGTGGAAAAAGTTTTACATGAAAAAATGGACGCGACGAAAGAGAAGGAGTTTATCGAACGACATGTGAATTAAATATGCGACTTTCAATACGACAATACGCGCAGGCGCTCCTTGATTTGGAACGAGAGCAGGAAGGGATGGAGGTTGTACGGAAGGGCGAGCGCTTTGTTGCTTGGTTGTCTCGTCGGGGTGAGGTCAGGAAATTAGGGAAAATTGTCCGTGAGGCTGAACGTTTGATACGAGAGCAGTCGGGCAGAGCCGCCGTTTGTATTACTACGGCGTATCAGGCAGACTCGGCACTCCGAGCCGTATTAGAAAAGGAAGCAGCCAGAGTATTTGCTGGTAAAAAGGTGGAGGTTTCTTTCGCAACCGATATGCGTGGCATTGGTGGTTCAAAAATGCAGAGCGAAGAAGTCTTATATGATGCTACGCTGAGAACTCGTTTCGAACGACTTGGAAAAAGTCTCAGAGGGTAATGAAGAAACAACACATGTGTATGGGATATAGCATATAG
>JAUPUC010000089.1 GCA_030917745.1 Patescibacteria group bacterium
CTCTTCGGTTACTGTTTCTTCCTCCGGAAACAAAAAACGCTCATCGTCGATCTTTGGAAATCGCGTCGATGACTCCACCTGTTCGACAACAGGCTTCCGCTCGGAGGAAATGGCGAGTATCTCGAGTATCGCTTTCCCGTATTTCCGATACTTCGCCTCCTTGATCCCCTTGATCGCAAGCAATTCTTCTTTCGTCCGCGGTTCGGCAGCCAAAAGCGCTTCCAAAACCGCATTCGGCAAAACACGAAAAACCTCTACGCCCTCTTGCTCGGCTTGCCTTCTCCGCCACTGCCACAGAGTTCCGCGCACGTCCATAAAATTCTCTTTCAAAAGATACCTCTGTATCATAGCGGTTCCAGACGAACTTTCCAACCTTTTTTCCCTTTACAGAAGGGAAAAATCATGATACCATTTCAAATAAGTCAATTAAGCATATTTTCTCATGTTTCAGATTGATTCTCTCTCCGGCATACTCGTCATAGGAAGTTTCGTCCTTGCGAGTCTGGCATTTTGTGTGACACTCTTCCTGTTCTTCAAACAACGCGTATTGGAACGGAAACTTGCGCTCTTTTTCTCTGGAAAAAGTGCAAAAACACTCGAGAATGTCCTCACTGAGCAACTCAAGCAAACGAAGGAGCTAGATCACGATATTCAGGAGCTCTTTGATGCCACCGAAAAACTCCGTACTCTCAGTTTCAGCGGTCTCCACAAATATGCAGTGCTTCGTTTCAACCCCTTCAAGGAAGTAGGCAGCAATCAAAGCTTCAGTGTTGCCTTACTCGATGGGAATAATTCGGGGGTAGTCATTTCCTCTCTCCACACACGTGAAGGAACCAGAGTGTATGCAAAACCAGTTCTCAAAGGCAAAGATGCCGGATTTCCATTTACCGAAGAAGAAAAAAACGTTATTCTGAAGGCCGCTGCCATACAAGTCATCGCCTCATAAATTTATTCTCTGTATCACATCGTATGAACGAACCGGAACCAAAAAAAGTAGTCGCCATCACCGAAACTGTCAGTGTCAAGAAACTGTCAGATTTGCTTCATGTTCCGGTATCTTCCGTCATCACCGAACTCATGAAAAATGGCATCATTGCAACCATCAATGAAGAAATTGATTTTGATACCGCAAGTGTTATCGCTTCCGATCTTGGATTTGAAACCAAGCCAGAAGAGGCAGAGCTCGAAGGAAAAATCACTCTCGAAAATCTTCCCGAAATTCTCGCCGCCGAACAAAAAGGAGAAGAGCCGCTTGCTCCTCGCGCACCAGTCGTCACCATTCTCGGTCACGTCGATCACGGTAAAACAACTCTTCTCGATACCATTCGAAAAACCAGTGTCGCCACCGGAGAAGCGGGTGGCATCACCCAGTGTATCAGCGCCTATCAGGTGAAAAAGCACGGGAAAATGATTACCTTTATCGACACACCTGGTCATGAAGCATTCTCTGGTATGCGCAAACGTGGCATCTCAATCGCGGATATCGCTATTTTAGTTGTCTCAGCTGAAGACGGTGTCCGTCCGCAAACCAAAGAAGTCATCGAATTTATCAAAGAGAAAAAAATTCCGGTCATTGTGGCTATCAACAAAATTGATAAACCAGAAGCAAAACCCGACCGAGTCAAACAAGAATTGGCTGAGTATGGCATTCTTTTCGAAGATTGGGGTGGCGATGTCATTTGTAACTACGTGAGCGCCAAAAACAATATCGGCATTGATAAGCTCCTCGAGAGTATTCTGCTTGTGGCAGAAGTTGAGGATTTCCGTGCCAATCAAAAACGTGATGGTCTAGCGGTCGTTCTCGAATCCAATCTGGACCCACAGAAAGGTCCTGTGGCAACCGTACTGATCCGAACTGGCACTCTCAAAGTAGGTCAGGATATCATCGCTGGAGGCACATTTGGACGCATCCGCCGTATCGAAGATTTCGCCGGACGTAGCCTGACAACGGCTCTCCCGTCAGTTCCTGCTACACTCTTTGGATTCAATGAACCCCCAGCCGTCAACGACATTGTTCAGGTGGTCAGTAGTAAAGCCCTTGCCCGTCTCAAATCACAAGAACAAGGCGAACACGGCTCACTCAAAAAAATACGCACTGAAGAAAATGAGAGCGTCAAACAGTTTCGAGTGATTATTAAGGCAGACGTACAGGGATCAGTTGAGGCTCTCGAGCAAATTCTTTCTGGTATTGGAAACGAGGAAATTATTCTTGAAGAAATAAATGCCGCCGTTGGTGCCATCACCGAAAGTGACGTCAAGCTGGCCGAAAGTGCTGGAGCTATGATACTCGGATTCAATGTCGAACCAACCGCCGTTGCCAAACGCATGGCCGAGAACGCTCATGTCAAAGTTGAAACATTCAATATCATTTATAAACTTGTTGAGGCGGTCAAAAACCACATGTCCGCGCTGCTTCCCCCTGAAACCATTCGCACGGATTTTGGTCGTCTTTCAGTGCTCGCGGTCTTCAAGACCGGAAAACGCGATATGATTGTCGGCGGTCGAGTTTCTGAAGGCAAAATAGTGCGCGGTTCTCTTTTGGAAATCAAACGTGGCGATGAAATTCTTGGACAAGGTACCATGGGCAATCTCCAGCGTAACAAAGAAAATGCCGATGAAGTCGGACAGGGAAATGAATGCGGCGTCGTATTTGACGGCTCTCTCAAGATTCAGGTAGGTGATACTTTGATTTGCTACAAAGAAGAACAGAAACGACGTAGCCTCTAAGCACCTCTTTTCTTCTTTCTTTCGAGGCCGATTAAACACTCTCTTTCTTGATTTTGTTTTTCATGTGTCTATGGAATATCCCCTTCCCCTTCCAGTCATCCACATACTAGAGAGTCTCAAACAGGCTGGTTTTGAAGCGTATATTGTTGGTGGATGCGTTCGTGATCTTCTTCTCAAACGCGTGCCAAAAGATTGGGATATCACGACCAATGCGGAGCCCGAACAAATACAAGCTCTCTTCCCTGATCATGTCTATGAAAATACTTTCGGCACTGTTGGTGTCAAAGTGAAACGTTTTCACCCGCTCACACCGCCTCAGTACGAATATGACATTATCGAGGTTACAACATACCGAACAGAAACAGGATACAGTGACCATCGTCGACCTGATCAGGTAACCTTTGTGACTACCCTGCCAGAAGATCTCGCTCGTCGAGACTTCACTATCAATGCTCTTGCGGCTTCTCTTGATCACTATACCCCTTCAAAGGACACATCCGAAACTGCTCTCTGTACCCTCTCGCTCGTTGACACGTTTGATGGGCTCGGTGATATGCAAAAAAAAGTCATTCGGGCAGTCGGGAATCCAGAACAACGTTTTGAGGAAGATGCCCTGCGTATCATGCGAGCAATCCGCTTTGCTAGTGAGCTTCGTCTCCCAACAAAAACAATCTCCTCAGCAAACTGGTCCATTGACGCATCGACACTGGAAGCCGTTAAAAAATATGCTTCCTCCCTGAATACGATTTCCCTCGAACGCATTCGGGATGAATTTTCACGCATCATCCTCTCTCCAAATGCCGCCTTCGGTGTTGAACTGCTCCGAACGACGGGCCTGCTCAAATATATTATTCCTGAGCTTGAAGAAGGAGTTGGGGTCGGACAGAATCTCCACCATATCTACACCGTTTGGGAACACAATCTCCGCGCACTCGAAACTTGTCCATCACCGAAACTGCACGTCCGACTCGCCGCGCTTCTCCATGACGTCGGGAAACCACGCACCAAACAGGGCGATGGATATCGATCCACCTTTTACAATCATGACCATGTTGGTGCTCGCATGACCAAAATTATTTTGGCACGACTCAAGTACCCAAAAGACATTGTCGAAAAGGCTACGCTGCTGGTTGACAATCACTTATTTTACTATAATGTAGGAGAAGTGACTGAAGCATCAGTGCGACGACTCATCAAAAAAGTCGGGCTGGAAAATATGCATGATCTCATGGATGTTCGTATCAGTGACAGACTCGGTTCTGGTGTCCCCAAGGCCAAGCCCTACAAACTCCGGCACCTCGAGTATATGATTGATAAGGTTTCGCATGATCCGCTGTCAGTCAAAATGCTGAAAATAAACGGTCAAGATCTCATGCGAGAATTAGCCATCGCCCCCGGACCAAAGATTGGCGCTATTCTTGATGTCCTGCTCGCAGAAACTATTGAAGACCCGCTCATCAATACCCGAGAAAAACTCCTCACGAGAGCAAGAGTGCTTCTCGAACACAATCTTGACGAGCTCCGAACTCTCGCTCAGGAAAAAATCGAGGAAAAACGAAATACGGATGATCAGAGCATCAAGCAGCAGCACTTTGTTCAATAATATCCTCCTTACCGTCGTATCATGTACGGAGCATAGTATAGTGGTAGTACGCGCGCTTCGGGTGCGTGAAGTCTGGGTTCGATTCCCGGTGTTCCGACAGTGGTATTCTCTTTTCTTTCTTCTATGAAAATCAGTATCCCTCATCCAAGTGAAAATTCTGTTTCGCTCATGCGTCGAGCAGGTTATATATTTCAACGAGCAGAAAATGGTGAACAAAGTTTTATTCGCCCGTTGGCCCGCTCTGGCTACCCGCGTTTCCACGCCTATGTGAAAACAGAAAATGGAAATTTTCTCATCAATTTCCATCTTGATCAGAAGCGCGAGACATACGGTGAAGATACCCGTCATCATGGTGAATACGAAAATGAAGGCGCGCTCCACGAAGAATCCTCTCATCTGCTCCGTTTCTTCGGACCCAGCGCGAAAATAGTAAAATAAGAAAAAGTTATGCCGAGGTGGTGAAATGGTAGACACACTAGCTTTAGGCGCTAGCGGGAGCAATCCTATGGAGGTTCAAGTCCTCTCCTCGGCACCGATAACAGCAGAAAACCGCCGAACTACATTGGGCGGTTTTCTTTTTTTCTGAGCCTCAAATGTGGCACAAATTTACTTCATTCTACGTGAAACACGCGGAGCAATGATCAGTGATCCAAAAAAATGAGTCACAAACAATGCCAGCAATCCGAGGAGAAGCACGCGAAAAGTAAACAGAAATGTCTCTGGTACATAGCTCGAGAGAAGAGCATAGTATTTTTTCAGTCCTTTCTGGCTTCCAGCTGCTAAAGTAGCATCTTGCACCTCAACCTGAATCTTCCCATCAAAAGTAGACTCAGTGGAGTCAAGAGGTGAGATATTCCATATATCATACAATGCGCGGCGCATCAAATCAGTCTGTAATATGATCGCCTGCAAAGAAACGTCGTAAGAAGTCCCTCCGAACTTATTAATCGGGAATGAGATAGTATTGGTTGACGATTCTTCTATCACCGTTCCATCTACTCGCCA
>JAUPUC010000008.1 GCA_030917745.1 Patescibacteria group bacterium
CTCTTCGAGTTGCAGAAGACGTGAACGGAGAACCTTCATCGCTTTGTCCTTGTTTTTTATCTGAGATTTTTCATCTTGACAGGAAACAACCAGACCCGTTGGAATATGAGTCAGGCGGACCGCGCTATACGTGGTATTGACTGATTGCCCGCCTGGACCGGACGAACAAAATGTATCTATGCGGATGTCACTCAGATTGATGTTAATATCAACTTCTTCAGCCTGAGGAAGGACTGCGACTGTAGCAGTTGAAGTATGGATACGGCCAATCTTTTCGGTTTCTGGGACGCGCTGCACTCGATGTACTCCAGATTCGTATTTGAGTTTTGAATAGACGGGATACTCGCTTTGTCCACGGGTTATTTCGAAGACTGCTTCTTTGAAACCGCCTACTTCAGTTTGATTGGAATGAAGGAGTGTCGTCTTCCATCCTAATCGTTCCGCATAGCGTGCATACATGCGAAAAAGTTCTGCCGCGAAAAGACTAGACTCATCGCCACCGGCACCGGCTCGAATTTCCACAATGATATCTTTTTCATCGTGCGGGTCTTTTGGAAGCAGGAGATGATGAAGTTGTTTTTCAAGAGCATCCTTTTTTTGAGCAAGAAGTGCGTTTTCCTCAAACGCAAGATCCTTGAGTTCAGGATCCGATTCGGCATCTTGCGTGATTTCTGCATTGCCACGCATATTCTGCTCAAGAACCTTGAGTTCGTTGATGGGTATCATGAGTATATCGAGCTCAGCTTTTCTCCGCCCGAGTATCATGAGTTGTTTCGGATCAGCGGTAATCTCGGGCGTGTTTAAACTGACCTCGAGTGAGGCATATTCGGCTTCTATATCCGCAATAAGTGCGTGGATGTTCATATAGTTTCGATTCGGGTCTCTTGGGACTATAGCATGGCCAAGAAAAAGCAAAAACCCCGGAGCGGGGTTTCGGGTATGATTAATTGCGAAATCCCAAAGGGTATGATTCTCGGGAAATGGGACGGAACAAGATGTACCCATTGGGAATCCGAGAGGCGTAGTAAACTGGTTAGGCCGCAACAGCCTCAGCGCCAGTGCTCTTCTGAGAAACGCGAGCTTTTTTTGGCTGGAGAGCCCCTGCCTTTGCTTGGGAGAGCTCTGTCAGTTTCTTGAAGCGCTCAACACGACCAGTGACATCGATAAATTTCTTCTTGCCGGTATAAAAAGGATGACACTGTGAACAAATATCAATAGAAGTTGCTTCGAGTACTGATCCTGTTGTCAGAACGGCGCCACAGGCACACGTGATGGTGGCTTTTTCGTTGTAGGTTGGGTGAATACCGGTTTTCATAGCATTGTGTGGTGAGTAACAAAAAAAACGAACTCAAAGGAGCGTGCAAATATCCTAGCAGAAGGAAAGAGAATTGACAAGAGGCGCTGATTTGCTATACTTCGAGCGATGTTTTCCCGTGAAATAAGCGGTGATATCAGCACGCTTCTCAAGACTTGAGGCTTATTCCTCGCTCATTACTCGTATTCCACAGAGAATATGAAGGGCGCTAGCCGGTCGCTATAAAGAGAGAGGCGGAAGTAATTAATAAGGAAACAAGCAGTATGGCAGAAACCGTTATCGTGCCGGAAACGGCCAAAGAAACCGTGTCAACAGTGATTTCGCAGGGGCAGTCAGCTCACGAGATTGCTTATTTCGCTGATTTTGATTTCAGCACCCTGGACGTCAGTCTTGAGGGTTTATTGAAATCCGGAGTACATTTTGGTCACTTGAAGTCTCGTCGCCATCCAAAGATGGACGAGTATATTTTTACGACTCGGAAGAATATCAATATTCTTGATCTTGAACAGACCGTTACCAAATTGAATGCTGCTTCCGCATTTTTGACCGAGGTAGTGAAGAGCGGTAAACCAGTACTCTTTGTCGGTATTAAGAAGCAGACACATGACACCGTGCGTTCATTAGCTGAGCGTATTGGTATGCCGTACGTGATTGACCGTTGGCTTGGGGGTACTTTGACTAATTTTTCTCATATCAAGGGTCGCGCGAAGTATCTGTACGAAACAGAAGAGAAGATGGCGCGGGGTGAATTTAAGAAGTATACGAAATTTGAACAAGCCAAGAAGTCGGAAGAAGTGGAACGACTTGAGAAACGCATGGGTGGTATTAAGCGCATGGAAATGATCCCGGGTGCCATCGTGATTGCGGATACGCGTGAAGCGGATATCGTCTTGCACGAAGCTCGAAAAATGCAGGTGCCGATTGTTGGAATCGTCGATTCAAATGCGGACCCATCTTTCGTTGATTATCCGATTCCTGGGAATGACGATGCTGTTTCATCGCTTCGTGTGCTCCTGGGGGCTATAGGGAAGGGAATTTTACAGGCAAAAGGGGGAAAGTAGTTGAGGCATACTTGCAGTCAGTGTTAAAATATCAAAAAAGAATTCATATGAGTCAAATTGAACTTATTAAAGGTTTGCGTGAGCGAACCGGTGCCGGTATCGTGGATGTCAAGAAAGCTCTCGATGAGGCAAAGGGGGATGAAGCAAAGGCGATTGATATCCTTCGGAAGCGCGGTCAAGACAAAGCGCTGAAAAAGGGTGAACGTGAGACGCATGAAGGCGCGGTGGTGTCGTATGTTCATGGAAATGGACGGGTAGGTGTTCTTTTGAAATTGTATTGCGAGACAGATTTTGTTGCTCGAAACGAGGAATTCCAGTCGCTGGCTCATGATCTCGCGATGCATGTCGCTGCACTAGCTCCAACTTGCATCAAGCCAGAAGAAATAGCAGATGATGTTATCGCGCATGAGTATGAAATCTGGCGAGAACAGCTCAAAACCGAAGGAAAGCCAGAGGAGTTGGTCGTGAAAATTCTTGCCGGTAAAGAGAAGAAGTTTCGTGAAGAATCAGCCCTTTTGTCTCAGGGATTCGTGAAAGATCAAGAGAAAACAGTAGGAGACTTGATTACGGAAAAAATTCATAAGATAGGAGAGAATATTCAGGTAGGAGGTTTCGTTCGGTATGAAATCTAGGGGAGTGGTGTTTGGGTGCGATTTATTTGGTAATCGTTTCAATCTGATCACATGTGGCATCTCATTGTTCCACCAATAGTTGTTGTCATCTGTTTCGTTTTTATCGTGTGGTATTTATCGCTTCGTGGTTCTGATCCGGAAGTAGCGGAACAGGTTGAGACAATGGGCGACGCACATGGAAGCGCTTTTCGCCTTCGGATGAAGATTTTTTCTTTGCGCGTACTCGAAAAATTAGCGCAGCGTTTTAAATTACTGTCGCTCCGAGTGTACAATGGATTTCATGTGTTTTTGCAGTCAGTCAAAGAAAAAAGAAAACTGTCTGATATGCAGCAGCAGGAATTGGAGAGCGTAGCCCAAGAGAAATCTTTTGTTTTGGAAGAGGATGCTCCCATTCAATCGAATGACGTGTCTCAAGAGACAGGTAGGTATGTGGCAGAAGGAAAGATGGTGGAACAGCAGGATGTAGCTGACAGAAATATCACGCAGGGTACAAACGCTCATTCTCCGGAAGCATCCTCTGCCGATAGTCTCCCATCTGAGGTGAAGGCTGCAAGTTTTAATATAGCAGTGCCACTGCGCCGACGTCACAAAGAAGAGGATGTTCATAATACGGATTCATTGGTGCTTATTCGACCAATGATTAGCGAGCAGGTAGCACGACCGGAGAAGTTAAAACGAAAAGTGCTCGAGCGCCCGGCGGAGGAGGAATTGATTGGACGGATTGCAACTAATCCAAAGGACTATACCGCGTATGAAGCTCTGGGTGATTTCTATATGGAACGAGGGAGTATTCAGGATGCCAAAGAGTGTTATAAGCAAGTCTTGAAACTTTCTCCGGTACAGAGATTGGTAAAAATCAAGATACGCAGGCTAGAAAGGCTCCTTTCGCAGAAATAAAAAAAGAGGGTTGAATGACGGGTACTCTTCAGGTATGATACATGAGTTGCCCGAGTATTCTTAGCAGTGGATTCGACAAAGAGGAAAGAATCTGCCAGGATAGCTCAGTTGGTAGAGCAACGGTTTTGTAAACCGTGGGTCGCGAGTTCAAGTCTCGCTCCTGGCTCAGTCGAGAAGGAAAGAGAAGGCATCAGAGTTTTTCTCCACAGAGGAGAAATAAGATACAATATGGGTAGGTAGCAGAGCGGTCAAATGCATCAGACTGTAAATCTGACGCCCTACGGGCTACGGGGGTTCGAATCCCTCCCTACCCACAGAGAGAAAGAAAGCAGGTTTCACGAGACAGGCATAGGCCGTTGTAGCTCAGTTGGTAGAGCACGTCCTTGGTAAGGACGAGGTCACCAGTTCAATCCTGGTCAACGGCTCAGACGAAAAAGAGAGCAGATTGATTCGGTTCGTAGATATGTTCTTTGAGAAAAGAGGAAGAAGATTTTCTGCGGTTCTGTGAATGAGCGCTGAGCACTGTTTCTTTGGATGGTGAAACAAAATTCAGCGGTCATTCACAGAGCAGTACGTGCGGATGATCACATGGCCCGTTTTTGTGCCGGTAAGTTGAGCGGAACAGAGACGATTTTTTTCGATTGGCAAAAGGAGAAATCGTATGAGTACGAAAGCCAACGAAGTTATCGGCCGACCGGCACAGCGTGCCGGTCCGGTGGCGTCAGCACAACTCGAGAGCAACGTGAGCGCCGTGGGTGTGGCGATCGGCACGGTCGCCATCGCCTGAAGGTCCTTGCTGGGCAGCAGAACAGAATAGCAAGAAGTATTTTCTGTACTGTATGCCGTAGTAAAACGGTCAGGGGCTTGCACCTGACCACCCTTCTTATATTCTTGGGCGGAACTTCGCCCTTTTCTTTCAAGAGAGACAATACCCCCCCACAGGAACTCCATGCTGGGGCCTTTTTTTATACAAGAAGTACCACCTAGTTTTTCAGTGAAGCGACGAGCGAGGCGAGGCGGATTGAGGCCGCACCGATGACGCGGTCAGCTCCTCCGTAGTAAATGACGAGTTTCTGTCCGATGACGCAGGCTCCACAAGGGAAGACGACGTTAGGGACAACCCCTTCTTGTTCATAGGGTTCGTCCGGAGTGAAGATCGGATAACGGCTGCGTCCGATGAGTTTTTCGGGATGCTTGAGGTCAAGGAGGAATGCTCCGAGGCTATAGACACCGGAATCTGAAACACCATGATAGATGACGAGCCAGCCAGAGGCAGTTTTGATCGGTACGGTATTGATGCCAATCTTCTTGCTGTCCCACATACCACGACGAGGAAAGAGGAACGGTCGATGTGTGAGGAATTGAGTGCTCCCATCGAAATCGAGGGAGTTCAGTATGTTGATATCAATGGAGGGTTGGATACGATGGAGGACATAGTATTTCCCGTTGATTTTTTCTGGAAAGAGACAAGCATCTTTGTCATCAATACCTGGAGGAGAAATAAGAACGGGAAGGGAAAATTGATCGAAACGTTTTGCAAAGAAATCATCTTCACTGATTGTTGAAAGGGCAACGCGGGGTGGCTTGGATGGGTCAACGGCGGTATAGAAGAGATAGACCGTTCCATCAAGGAGTGTGAGCCGTGGATCTTCACAGCCAGAGTTTCCTGGGACAGATTTTTGTTCGAAAGGAAGGCGTGGTGTGTATACAGGATTAGGCAGACGCGATGAAAGCGTGTCTATGTCTGAAAATGTGGCATACCCGAGAGTCGAAGTGTCATCCGGGGCAGTAGCCCGGTAGAGCAAATGAATCTGTCCATCATGGGCAATGACAGCGGGATTGAAAACGGCTTTGGCTTCCCAGTCGTGTTCAGAGAGAGGTTCAAGAAGGGGATTTTTCTCGGAGCGTTTGAAGAGAGGGCGTTTGGATGCGGGAGTAGTCAGTTCCTTTAAGAGTTGTGAGAGGCTTGCTGTTGCGACACAAGTTGTCGTATCGGCGGCGCCATAGTAGAACATGAGTGTGTCACGATCAATCGTCGCACCGGTCGGAAAAACAACGTCGGGCACTTTTCCATAGAGCTCATACTCTTCCTCGGGAACGAAAAGCGGGGCGGTAGTTCGCCCGATAATGCGCGCTGGATTTTTGAGATCGAGTAGGGCAGCCTCAACGGTAAAGAGCGGGGTGCCACTGCGGTAATTACGGATATAAGAATAGAGAATGAGCCAACCTTCTTTGGTCTTGATGGGCGGCGCACCGAACTCGACTTGATCGTCATCATTGCGGGAAAGTTTCAGTGTGTGCTTTTCGAGTGAATCGTGCCAGCGTTTCCAGCGTGTCGGATTCCATATATCTTCGATCTTTGAGAAGGAGGCGAGGGCAATTTTTGCCGGTGGCATATCAGTATCAGGGGTAAGGAGCGCATAATATTTCCCATTGATTTTTTCCGGAAACATAGCCATGGCCTTGGCATTGAAGGGTGTGACCGGATGCCGTTCGTCGATGTGTTTCAAATCTTTGGTGAGCGCGACACCGACGCGGATCCCATCGGCACAAAACGGGAATACCGAGAGCGCTGTATAGAAGATGAAATACGTATCATCAATTTTGGTGATACGAGGATCTTCGCATCCAAAACGTTCCCATTTTTCTTCGGGAACAATGAGTGGAGTATGTTTTTGAAAATGAATACCATCGGTACTATGCGAATAGCCGATAGATGATATGGAGAGCCATGGTCCTTCATCGTGTAGGAGTGGAAGTGATTGTGCTCGATAGACGATATGAGTTTTTCCCTTTTCTCGCCAGACTGATCCATTGAATGCACCTTCAGCCTGCCAGGCGAGATCGCTTTGAGGAACGACGATCGGATTTTCGTAGGAGCGGTGAAAGAATGACATAGAGTTCCTAGTGTTGGATAGTTACGGCTTTGATTTGTGGTGTTCTGTTCCCGAGAAGTTCATTGAGAAAGTGGGGTAAAGAAGCGGTGGCAACAGCTAGGGTTCTGTCCGAGGCTCCGTAATAAACAAAGAGGGTTCCGTTTTTGACGACAGCACCGCAAACAAACACCACTCCCCATTTGTATCCGTTGTTTTCGTAGTGTTCTTCTGGTTCGAGTACTGGCGCCGGAGAACGAGCGATGATAATTTGTGGGTCTGCAAGATCAAGGAGCATCGCTCCGACCTTGTATTTGTTTGGATCATGCGCGTCCATGGCATGGTACAGTACGAGCCAGCCGTGTTCGGTACGTATAGGAGGTGCTCCAGCTCCGCGGACGATATTGTCCCATCGATGCGCGTTGTCGGCTTGGCGTGGGGGGCAGCTGTCAATGACCAGTGCCGGCGCGTCGATTTCATCCACGAGTTCGAGCATGATGCGTGGCGAGACATTATGAAGAATAGCAATTTTCCCACCGACTTTTTCTGGAAAAATAACCCAGTTTTTTTGGATATGCCCGAAACGTGAGATGAGGCGAGGTTTCTTCCACCGATCAAAACGTTTGGCGAGAAAATCATTTACCGAAATAGAAGTGAGGGCGACTCCGGGTGGCTGCATACCATTGAATGCGGTATAGGTGAGATAGAGAGTGTCGTCGATTCGGGTCAAGCGAGGGTCTTCACATCCACCGGTCCCGCCTCCAGACATGTAGGGGTGACGGACAAATTTTCGGTCTTGCGTTTTTGGTGTTTGGGTGATTTGGGAGGGATCATAGACAGGGTATTCAAGTCGTTCGTCGATGTGAATACCATCATGACTGGTCGCGTATCCAAGAACCGAGTGCCCGTCATGACCCTGTGCTCGATAGAGGAGGTGTATTCTATCCTCCAGGGTCACGGCTGCCGCATTGAAGGTGGCCATGGCTTCCCAAGTATTGGCGTCTTTTGGTTCAATAATTGGATTGGAATGAAAACGAACGAGCTGTAAGGCAGTGACGATTTTTTTCTCAGAATTTTTCTCGGTTTTTTTGAGAGTGAGCACTTGTTTAGGAAGTCGATACATTTCCCAAAGTTTCGGAAGGGGAAAACTCTCCGCTGTATGATCTGCCCTTTGAAGGAAAATAGTGCCATATTTTCCATGGAAACTCGCTCCAAGAAAGGTAATCGGCTGCGCATACCAGTCATGAGGCGCCTTCCAGAGCGGAGCATGTGCTCGCCAGCGTGTTTGTGTCAGATCGTTTGGGTCGAAGATGGCCGCGCCAATGGAGAGTTGATTTTCGCTATTTTTGGCTGAATAGAGAAGGAGTATTCCTGATGGTATTTCGGTGACCGCAATCGGTTCGAGGTGTGTGGCGTCGAAAGACGATGATCGTCCTTCGAAAATAGTTCCTTGATCATCCCAGTCATCAAAGTCCTTGTTTCCAATAAAACCACCGATATGTTTGCGACCAATACTGACAAAAGCCCCAATGCGTCGGCGTCGCTTTATAGTTGGCAAATCGACAAAAACAGGTGGCTGCGAGAAATGCTCGAGCGTTTGGCGGGATTTCCAATTT
Organism: Patescibacteria group bacterium; assembly: GCA_030917745.1. Lineage (GTDB taxonomy): Bacteria > Patescibacteriota > Minisyncoccia > Moranbacterales > UBA1568 > JAGOSP01. Next base: position 8,395 of record JAUPUC010000008.1, read on the forward strand.
CGGAGATCATCCGTGCTGACCAGTTCGATAGTCTTTCCATCGGCAGTGTGATGTACAAAAGTAAGAAAAGAGCGGTCTTGAATGGTGCTAGTACGGAAGAAGGAGCCGGTATTGAGAAGAAGTTTTTTGGTGTCAGAGAGTTTGATGCTGGCGTCGGAATACTGCTCTTTGAACAGGGAATGTTCGGGATTCCTCGAGATAAGCACAGAAAAACACGTCTCGGCTATTCCAGGGAGGCTACTTGCCAAATAGGTATTCTTTCCCACATCGAAAACAAAAACATCTCTTCGTGTGGCTCGACGATTTTGCATAAGTGGAGTGTCGTTTTTCTTTTCTTGAATTATACCAAAAAAAGAATCCTTTGGCGAGGTCGGTGAGTGGGGTATACTGGAAGCAGGAATGAAAGCATCATAATTATTCATGGACATCGAGAGTGTATGCGTTACGACAAGCTGGTGCGCGACCGTATCATCGACATCATTGAAGTGAAAGGACGACGGGCGACGTGGCATGTCGCGACGGATGAGGAGTATC
>JAUPUC010000017.1 GCA_030917745.1 Patescibacteria group bacterium
CAGAAACACTCGACGATAAAATCGATACCAAAAAAGCGATATTCTGCGAACAGAAAACCAGGAGCGGATGTTAGAGAATTGCGCGAATGGATTATTCATAAGACTATTCTTTTGGATGATACACCACGAGTCCCGCGGTGACTTCGAGTTCGAAAGCATTCACGGCTGGTTTTGATTCCAGATCAGCTATTTCGGGAATCGCAAAGGGGTTTGTCTGCGGTTCCGTACTTTCAACCGATAATACAGCAAGATCGCTGGCTTGATTTGGTACTGGTACCTGGACGGTTTTCTCTGAAAAGTTCGCATTCTCTTTTCGAATCGCCTCAATAGAAACCATATCCAAAGCAACAGGTAGCATCTCTACCTTGTGAAGATACTTGACGACCTTTTTGGTTTCCCCTGTCACGCGCAGACCCAAATAAGTGTACGTCGTGCTAGGAAGGCTCTCCAGAATACTCGGATCTTTTTTGTCTTGTTTTTCTTTTGTTGCAGACTCTGCATTCTTTTCATCGCTTTCTTTTTTTTCTGCTTTGACTAAATCTGCAGCCGTCTGTATTTTTTTAAGACTCTTCGGAGCCTCACGAGCTTCGAGAACGACAACAACGCCTTCTTCTTCAGCCAGAGATTCAAGACGCCTAACAAACTCAATCATATTATCACGAGCCGTAAAGACATCTAACCACTTCTCATCCTGCACAATGGTCTCGTACTGGACATCGTATTCTGCGAGTCTGCTCAACTGATGCTCTCTGTTCTCACGTATCACCAGCATTTTCTGAATATCATCACGCTCGACCCTGATTATCTCCATCACTTTCCGTATTCCAAACCAATACGTTACACTCATGGCAACAAAGATGCTGATAAACAGGATCAGTCCGTATTTTTGTTTGAAGATTCCATTCATAAATCAATATCGCGAAGACAGGCTTCTGTAAGGGTAATATCAAATTGAAAGGCAATCTCCTTTTGAGCTAAAAGATTGGAAAGAGGGAGATTCACAGCCGAAAAACACGATTCTTTTTTTAGTGACTCGTTAAATGCGATCAGTGCATCTCGAGTCTCGGCAGTTCCGGACAAAAAAAGCTTCCAGTCTTTCGTAGCAACACGTTCCAGGAGAATCGCATCGTTTGCATGACGATCAAGCAATAAAAATATATTCGTGAAAATATAATGATTCTTATTAATAAATGCTGTCGCTCGCACATGATCATTCGCGGTACGAAATTTCTCCTCATACAGCTTCAGTTTTTTCTCCTCTTCATGAAAGCGATTAAAATCTTGCCCCAATAATTCCTGATGTTTTTGTTCAAAATTCAGCAACGTTGATATCACAATCAAAATCCCCAAAAAAAACACTTCTAACGAGAAAAGAAGAAATATCTGCCAAACGAGAAAACGAAAACGCATCCGTCGGTCAGCGAGTGACTTCTTCTCATCTGGTAATAAGTTAAGCAGTATTCTCATATTCATCTATACCACGAAGTGAGAGTCCAATTGCAGTTGAGTACTGTACGGAATGATTCCTATCGATTGGCGGCAACCTATTACCAAGATGCACGTTCACCCAAGGATTCCCAAAAACGACATCCCGACCCAGTCGACGAGACAGAAACGGAAGTAGTCCCTTCATATTTGACCCACCGCCACACAACACAATCGTATCAATGTCCGTCGAATAACGAAGATTCTCCAAATAAAAGCTCGTCGATTTTTCAATCTCAGCGGCGATATTCTCAAGCACCGGCAATACCGCATCAAATACTGGCCCATGTAATGCCAATGAACCAAGTCCCTGCTTAATTTTAATATCCTCTGCCTCTTGAAAAGAGATACGCAAATATTTAGCGATAGAGTCAGTCACCATTTGAGATGACAATGGGACACTCGACGTAAAACACGGCGTATTCCCAACCGAAACCAAAAGGCTCGTCCGACGATCACCGATATCGACAGTAAGTGTTGTCTTTTTTTCATCTGCTTCAGGCAGAAGACTTCTGGCTTGCGCAATAGACTCCGTTTCGAGCCCAACCACATCCAAACCCGCTGCTTCAAGGGCCTCAACAAATTGATCAACGACTGTTCTTGCAACCGCTACAAATAAAATATTCATTTTCCCCTTTTCAGTCGGCAATGTGTCCCCGAGTATCTGCCAATCATAGTATACTTGATCAAGTGTGAGTGGAATATTCGCTTCAATCTCCCAGCGTATTGCTTCGCTGACTTCTTTCTCTTCCATTTTTGGCAAGGAAATCACGCGAAGAAAAGCCTTAGTTTCAGGCAACGAACATACGACACGTCGTGTGTGCATTTTCTTCATCGCTGGCTCTTCCATGAGACGGCGTATCACATCAACAACAATCTCCGGTTTCAGAATTTCACCATCAATAACACTCCCTATAGGGAGAGCTGCTGATGCAAAACCATTCACGCGATGAATAAGTCCTTCCCGCTCCATACGAAGTACCTTGATAGAGAGATCGGACAAATCCAACCCAAATGAACTCGGGAAAACATCAAAAATTTTTTTTTGCAGAAATGACATGTTTCTTTTTTGTTTTTTGCTTTTCTATCTTCATCATACCACACACCATACCGTCTCTTTACAGTTCTTCCCACAAATCAATCAAGTAATTCTTTCCTGTTGGGAAATAGGGTGGCGGACAATAGAGAAGATTATTATCGTAATAAAGATTGCGATTTCGATACCCAGAGGTATGCACGGCTCCAGTGGTCCATGCAAAACCATATCGCAAATTCGTTGCGATAGCACCATTCACTGTAATCGT
>JAUPUC010000033.1 GCA_030917745.1 Patescibacteria group bacterium
GCCCAGAGTATATCAGCGACTGGGTTAGCGGATGCGATACACTCTCTCCTGAATGACGCGTTGTCTCTGAAAAAACAAGGCAAGATCAATCGTGAGCGCGCAGAAAATTTTACATGGAAAGAGTCCGCTCGTTTGCTGGAGACTCTCTATCGGAATCTTATTGTGAAGAAATGACAAGCATATAAGGAGAAATAATGTATATTATATTGTCAGGATGTGATTCATTATAAACAAGGAGTAATCTATTGAAAGGAAAACTATGAAGGTACTCATTACTGGTGGAGCTGGTTTTATCGGAAGCGCGTGTGCCAAAGCGTTGATGAATCGAGGTGATACCCCGATTCTCCTTGATAATTTCAATGATTACTATGATCCCCAACTGAAGCGAGACCGTGTGGCTCAGTTCCTGGGAGGATATAAAGGACAATTCATTCTGCGTGAGGGTGACATAAGAGATGCTGCATTTACAGAGCGTGTTTTTGAGGAAGATCAGCCTGAAAAAGTGATTCATTTGGCGGCTATGGCAGGCGTTCGTAATTCTTTAAAGGATCCGCTTTTGTATGCAGATGTGAATGTTCTGGGTACGACCAATCTTTTGAATCTGTCTGTCAAGCACGGTGTGAAAAATTTTGTGTACGCTTCATCTTCCTCCATCTATGGGAAAAACACACCTCCATTTTCGGAGACGGACAGTGTTGATACTCCCATTTCTCCCTATGCCGCGACAAAGAAAGCGACCGAACTCATGGCGCATACCTTCAGTCATATTTATCAGCTTCCAACAACTGGACTGCGTTTTTTTACGGTCTATGGACCATGGGGGCGTCCGGATATGGCCCTCTTCAATTTCACGAAGAATATCTTCGCGGGTCAGGAGATCGAAGTGTACAACTTCGGGAATATGAGCCGGAATTTCACGTATGTCGACGATATCGTTTCAGGGACGCTTACCGTACTGGATGCGGATTTGCCATGCGATGTCATGAATATCGGCGGCGATCGTGAAGAGACCTTGCTGACCTTCATCGAGACGATCGAAACCTGTGTAGGGAAGGCTGCCAAGAAGAAGCTGATGCCCATGCAGCCGGGTGATGTCGTAAGCACCGTGGCGAATATTGATAAGCTGCGCGGTCTTGGTTGGCAGCCGACCACCCGTATCGATGTCGGAATCAGGAATTTTGTCGAGTGGTATCGGGGATATTATAAAGTATGATGTATGAAAAAGATGACGCGAGGAGAGACGGAAAAATTTCAAAATGGTGAGACTTGTCTGATGTCAGAGTATTTACTCGGAGATGAGACCATGGATGCCGCCATCGCACAAATCAAAGGCCGATATCCTGATGAAGGCTGGGTGATGAATCGAATATCAAAGGAGATAGCGTTTGTCATCAATGGTCAAGGGAGGTTGATACATGCAAGTGGGGAAGAAAAGGTTGAAGTAGGCGATGTCGTGCTGCTTGAGCCTGGCGAGAAGTTCTACTGGGAAGGCAATATGGACATTTTTATCAGTTGTACTCCTGCTTGGAAATACTCGCAGTATGAGCATATTGTTGATTAAGGAGCTATGAAAATTGCCTTGGTACATGATTATTTGGTGCAGTATGGAGGGGCTGAGCGGGTACTCGAAGCCTTTGCGGAACTGTACCCATATGCGCCCATCTATACATTGATCCATGATCCCGAAGCGATGCACGGTGTTTTCGCGGATAAAAGAATCTATACGTCATTTTTGCAAAAATATCGCTTTGTTCGGAAAAATCACCGGCTCTTTCCTCCGCTTATGCCGCCGGCTATTGAGCAGTTTGATTTTTCAAAGTACGATATTGTTCTCTCAGATTCATCGAGTTATGCCAAAGGTGTTATAACGCGACCAGAAACACTGCATATTTCGTATATGCACACACCAATGCGTTATGCCTGGGATGATTGTCAGAAGTATACCGAGGACTTTGGATTTCCTCGCCTTGTGAAAAAACTCGTGCCGTTTTTTATGAACCCGATTCGGTTGTGGGATCGGGTGAGCGCGGATCGGGTGGATCGTATCATTGCTAATTCTCATTTCGTGGCAGCTCGTATCAAGAAGTATTACCGAAAGAAGGCAATTGTTATCCATCCACCAGTAGAGATCAACCGCTTTGGTATCTCGCCAGTGCAGCAGGATTATTATCTCATGGTTGGCCGACTCATTGCGTACAAACGCCATGATATCGCTATCGAAGCTTTCAATCGTCTTCAGTTGCCGCTCAAGATTATTGGTCGTGGTCCTGAGTTGGAACGACTGAAGAAACTGGCTGGTCCGACGGTTCAATTTCTTGGTCGGGTAGACGAAGCGAGATTGCCAAGGTACTATGCCGAGTGTCGCGGATTTATCTTTCCTCAAGAAGAGGATTTTGGCATCGTGGCAATAGAAGCTTTGGCTTCAGGACGACCGCTGATTGCCTACCGAGGTGGCGATATTCCCGAACACATGCAAGAAGAAAAAATGGGTGTTTTCTTCGAAGAGCAGACAAGTGAAGCAATTGTTGAGGCCGTCGGTCGTTTTCAGAGCATGAATTTCAACTCCGAGTATATCCGTTCGCGGGTTCTCCACTTTGACAAAGAAATATTTAAGGCTAAAATAAAGGACTATGTTGAGACAGAGGTCGCTTTGCATCTGGCAACTCGACTCAATAGGGAGAAAGAGAAAATTCTGAAAGAGGAGTAATGGCCGCCAATCGTCCGTAAGAAAATACCTGTATGGAACTATACGATATCATCAAGATATACTGGGGTGAACGAAGATTGTTTGTGCTGATTGTTGTCGCGTCTCTTTTTGTGGCTCTAGTGTGGCAAGTAAATCAGCCCATCAAATATCAGGCAGCGCTTCTCCTCAATGTCGGCCGTGAAGGAGTGCAAGAAACAAGTGAATATGCCTTCGATAATTTTTATCGCTTGCAGGCAGATGAACGCTTTGCTGATACGGTTGTTCGCTGGCTTCAGTCACCACGTGTGGTATCGGATATCTTTCAAGAATCAGGATTGGATGCCTCGTCGTATTCGGAGCATGAATTAAAGAATCTGATTGGAGCGAAAAGGCTTTCTTCTCAGGTAATCGAGCTCTCTTTTTCTGCTCAAGAAAAACCTGTCCTTGAGAGAGAGGCATCTGCTATTGTGAAAGTGTTGAATACTTATGCCACTCAGCTAAATCAGGATGGCCAAAAAAACGGTTGGTTTGTCATTGTGGGGAGTAGTCCAGTCTTATTGGAAGCTCGGGTATCTTTGCTTAAGGCCGTTGGGATTGGTGGACTACTCGGGTGTTTCGTCGCATTTTGGACAGTGACCCTTCTCTGGTCATTTGGGCAATCAGCAGCAAAACGGAAAATGGAAATGCGTAAGTCTTGAGGGGGATACGGATATGAAGATTGGAGTTGATGCGCGATGCCTGCAGGGGAGGGTGCACTCAGGTGTCGAGGAATACGCACGAACTTTGTTGGAAAAATTACTCGAGCAAGATACGAAAAATACGTACGTGTTATTCGTGAATGCTTGGGATACTACCCAGCTTGATTTTTCTTGGGCAGAAAAATATTCACATGTTTCAATCAAGGTATTTCATTGGCCAAATAAATTGTTGAATTTTTGTTTTTGGTATCTTGGGTGGCCGAAAGCAGATCGGATGCTCGGTGGAGTCGACGTCTTCTTTTTGCCGAACCTGAATTTTATCGCGCTTTCAAAGAAGACGAGGCTTATTGTGACAGCGCATGATTTGTCGTTTGAAATGTTTCCGGAAACATTCTCTTGGAAACGAAGGCTTTGGCATCTCTTTGTGAATTTTCGAAATATTGTGCGACGAGCCAATTTGGTGATTGCGATTTCACAGTCAACGGCCGATGATTTACGCGCGGTCTATAAAACGCCGAAAAAAAAGATTGTGGTGATTCCGAGTGGCGTGAGAGAGATTTTTCAGCCAGTGAGTCATAATGATCCCTCACTTCTCGATATACAGAAGAAGTATCATCTTCCTTATAAGTTCATACTTTCTCTGGGAACGATAGAGCCGCGGAAGAATCTCATTGCGCTCTTGCAGGCTTTTGAAACAATGCACGCGAGCGGACATTTGGAGCTTATGAAGTATTCTCTGGTTATCGCAGGCGAAGAAGGGTGGAATTCTGAGGAGTTTTTTGAACGCGTTCGACAATCTCCAGTCAGAGAAAAAATCATTTTGACTGGTTTCGTAGCAGATGAAGACAAGCCCGGATTGTATTCGCTGGCCAGCGCTTTCGTTTACCCATCTTTGTATGAGGGATTCGGATTTCCACCATTAGAGGCGATTGCCTGCGGGGCACCTGTCATTGCCTCTCATACTTCGGCGATTCCTGAGGTGGTAGGAACCAGCGCGATGCTCATTGATCCATATCGACCGGAAGAAATTCTTCAGTCGCTTCGCCAAGTACTTCTTTCGAAAGAACTGCAGGGAGTACTGCGTAACTCTGGCCCTGTCCAAGCCTCACGCTTTTCGTGGTCCCAGACCGCGCAAGAGGTGAGAAGTTGTTTCGACAGAGCATCTTCATCTTCTGCTGGTTGAGGCTTTCCTGCTCCCGTCACGATGCTTGACTCTTTGTTCATAGTATGCTATAATGGTTGGTCACAATGTGTGGCTAACTAGAGGAGGTTCAAATGAAGGTGGTGAAAGTGATCTGGGAGTCTGCTCCTGGTGGTTCAGGGGGAGAGGTTGTCTTTTCCGGCAACGCCGGAATGCTCTCGAAGAGCGATCTGGGCATGGGGGCCTATTATCAGAGGGCGTCGACGGGCCCTCATGTTGCGAGAATAGTTCGCGAGTCTCCGAGCGGCGGCGATTCTGTTTTTACGGTAACCATGCTTACGGCCGCACGGGTCGGTCGCGACCGTTATCTGACTCCCAGTGAAACGTTCGTTCTTGACGAAATGGGAGCGGAAGTAGTCGCTTTGAACATCTCGTTTCTCTTCCGGATTGTCGACGTCGACTAACAGTCGATGCCGATGTAGTCCGCCGGTTGTCCTTGTGATGCCGGCGGTTTTTTTTTATTCAATTCATCCTGAAGCGAGTTTCGCTGTAAAACAGAGAAAGAATTTGCAATTTTAATTGTTTTGTGGTATTGTTTTGAACATCGGAAAAACATGTGCTATAGAGGTGTGTGTTGCTGGAGAATACGCGCAGATAATTTTGTGAGGCACTAATATATTCTTATGGGTGAATACAGAAAAGCAGGAGGTTTCGGAGGAAAGAAGGCAGGAGGGTTTGGTGGGGGGCGTCCGAGTTTTGGTGGAGGGAGACCGAGTTTTAAGCGTGGTGGTGATCGAGACGGCGGACCGAGGGAAATGTTTCCTGCGACGTGTTCTTCATGCCATAAATCGTGCGAGATTCCTTTCCGTCCAAGCGGAGAACGACCAGTCTACTGTCGTGACTGTTTCGGTTCTCAGGAAGGTTCGGCTCCTGACACGCGTGGTCGTCGAGATGACCGTGGTGGTGAATCTCGTTTTCCTCGTAAAGAATATCAGGCTCCATCATTCTCTGCGCCAAAGCCTCCAATGGAAGATAAGCGCATTGATGGTCTGAAGAGACAATTGGATGATGTGAGCGCTAAAGTTGATCAGATTTTGCATATTCTCAATCTGAAAAACTCTCTTGTTGCTACTGAGGAGAAGCAGTCAAAGAAAAAGAGCGATTCCCTGGAAGTTAAGGCGGCTGTTCAGGAAATCGTTGCTGATATCAAGACCGCTCAGAAAGGACTGAAGAAAGAAGCAGTTACTGAGAAGAAAGTAGTCAAAAAGAAGTCAGTGACGAAGAAGGCGTAGTTGAAACAAAAGGAAAGAGGGTAGAACTCGCGTTCTATCCTTTTTTCATTTGCAAAAAGAAATATAGTGTAGTTATTCGATTCAGGAGTATAATAAAATCATCATAAATAGGTAAAACCATAGGGGTATGAATCTTGTATTTCTGAGGATGAGCATGGATATGATTCGTGGCGTGATTACTCGATTTCCATTGGTTGTTCTTTTCGCGTATGCCGGAACGGGTTTTGCGGTGCACGCTGTTGACAGTACGGCTCCAGATTGGATGGAAAAGCTGGTCCTCGTTTTTTTGGTGAGTTTTTTTGTGGGATTAGCGGGGTATATATTTGCTGAACGATTCGGGAAGGATAAGATGGCCGTGAGCCTCCTGTTGGTTATCTTTGCAGAAGTATATTTTTGGTTTCTCCCGAACGGATTCGAGATGATGAGGATCATTGATGTAGCTCAAATATTTCTCCTTGTTATGGTCAGTGTCATTGTGGTATTTTCAGCACCCTATTTCTTGCATCAACAAGTGAATGGATTTTGGCAGTATAATCGACAACTCATGAGAAGATTTCTGTTTACGGCCATTTCTACGGGGACGCTGTTTGTGGGTATCGCGATATCTTTGGCGAGTATGCAGTTGCTTTTTGATTGGCAGATACAGTCGGAGTGGTATTTCCGGATATGGATACTGATTGTCGGACTCGTGAGCACGATTGTCTTCTTGGCAGGTATCCCCAAGCAATTTGATCATTTGGAAGTGATGGGTGAATACCCATACGTGTTTGAGGTTTTTTCAAAATATGTTTTGGTGCCGTTACTCATATTGTACGGGAGTATCCTGTATGTCTATGGAGGAAAAATACTCCTTGTGGGGGAATGGCCTAAGGGGACGGTATCGGTTTTGGTCTTCTGGTACGCTTTGCTGGGAATCGCGACGTGTTTTCTCCTTTTCCCGCGCAGAGACCAATCATTGTGGATTCGGCCGATGGCAAAAATATTCTCTGTCACACTGATTCCTTTGGCAGTATTGCTTCTTGGTGCGGTTGTTGTTCGTGCCTCAGAATATGGATGGACCGCGAATCGGGGAGGCATGGCCATGTTTGGCGTCTGGTTAATCGGGGTTGCTCTTTTTAATTTGACGAAAAAACGTGATGATATCCGTCTACTCTTTTTTGTCACAGCAATCAGTATTTTCGTATTCTCCTTTGGTCCACTGAGTGTCTTTTCAGCCGCACGAACCAGTCAGGCACATCAGTTGGAGCTTTTGCTGATGAAAAATAAGATTCTGGTCGATGGTGTCGTTAGTCAGGAATATCAAGTATCGGTTCCACAGGAAGAGATATATCACATAAGATCTGTTGTGCAGTATCTCTGGGATATTCGAGGACTTGATGCGGCAGGCATACGTCTTGGTATTCCTCTGGAAGGGTTGAATCCTGAACAGGCGTTTGCTCTGTTCGGTGTTGGGTATGCTGCGGAGCAGGAGTATTCTTTAGTATCTGATCAGACAGATGAAGATAACTATCGGTATGTGTTTCAGGCTGAGTACGGAGATGTACTTGATATCAGAGGTTTCTCTCGTTTGTATCAATTCGCTTGCCACACTACTACCTGCATATCCGGTGAAGGGGAAGAAAGTTTTGTACTCGAGAATGGGATATTGCAGGTGAAAGATCAGCAAGGAAAAATGATAGTCGCGATAGACCTCGCGGAGAAATCACAGGAACTTTTGACCCGGTACGCATCTGCACAACAGGTTTGGGAAGATACCATACCTGAAGATACAGCACTGCCATCGTATGTGCGAAAGATGGCTGGCCTACAGGACATGACCTTTGAGAAAAATCAGGGAAAGCTGAAAATAAAATTAGTGTTTGATGAGTTGTATTTCCAGAGAACGGGGGAGAAAAATTCAGTGGAGAGTGTCAAGGGAAAGCTTTTGGTTACTCGTCCATAATCGCTGTTTTTTAATCAGTGGGTGGCATGTGAGAAAAAATGGGCATGTTTTTTCGGGGAACCCGATTGGAATATATGCGAGGCGTGAGCAGTATCAAGATATTGTTACTACTCACTTCTTTTGGCTGCCTCATGTTCGTTGGTACGAGAATTACTGAGGTGGTATCACAGATTGTCGAGCAGAAGCAGTCAATCGTGGGAGATTTGT
>JAUPUC010000059.1 GCA_030917745.1 Patescibacteria group bacterium
GCTCCGGGTGAGAAGCAATAATTATCCAGGTAACACTCGTGTAGTATGTGCACTTGCTTGTTTTCGCATCTGTTCCTAACATTTGTTCAGATACTTTATACCTCTCCACCATTCTCTGGCATACGCCTTTGGTTTTTTGAAAGAACTCCTATTTTTTGTTTATTTTTGTTTTTTTCCCTTCTGATTTTATCTTTTTGAAGGGTTGGGTTTTCAGGCAGGAGGAATGTCGGAACGCGTTCGGCACTCATTCTGCCTGATTCCCTTTTTTTGTTTTTGTTTTAGGTCTCCGGTTAGGACGGAGCGATCTGATATGTTGTATCAGATACTTGAACAGTGTGAGGAGTCCCCGCACAATTAGGGGGTAATTGCGAAAGGGAAGCCTCACACCATCCGAAGAAGATGGGGTTCTTTCGAGAGAGGAGATATGTTTTTAATGTACAATTACATTATAGCAATTTTTGGCACTTCGGTCAAAGCTTCTTTGTCTTTTTTCCTTCGTGAGAGCCACTCTTGATACTTTTTTTCCTCCTTTTTTCTATTTCTGAATTCCCTTGTCTTTTTTGAGTACCGTGTCCATCCACTGCAAGATTCCCTGATCTAAGCCACAGAAGAAATAATTTATTTTTTCTGTGCATCCAAAAGAGCGCGCAGGCTATTCTTACTTGTCCCTACAAACCAGCTATTCCCATCCACTGAATAATCTACAGAGAGCATTTCCGGTTCCGATATATTCACGTAACGAATTTTGATACCATTATACGAGGATTCCTTATACAGGTATTTTTTTTGTAAAACCACTTTTGACTCCAAGAAAAGATTCTGAAACACAACTGGGAAGTCAATCTCCGCTTTTTTCAGAAGCTCCGGTGCTATTTTCCCGTCTTTCAAAGAGATACGCAAACCAACGCGACTCTTACCCTGATCGTTGAATAGAAACAAGGAGAATTTTTCTTCCGTCGTACTCACAACGTTTTGAGGAAGTTTCAGCCCCATAAGGACAACGAAACGAGAAAACGCAACCGGTGTATTTGTTTGATCTGTGACGAAAAACTCAACCGGCGTCGTAATATGCGCCAATTTCATCTTTGAGCCAATACCTTCCAGTTGAGCACGAAGTCCCTCCGCCGAAACAGTTTCCACATTCACGGAAAGGTAATTTGGTGAGATCAAAGAGAAATCAAAGTCGGGTTTATTTTTTTCTGGTGTTGGCACTACTGGCGCAGGCTGAGTATTCATATCCCCTAAGCCATCCTGCGATTTTCCTCCGTAAACATAAAAATAATAATACGCCCCACCAAGAGACACGAGGAGGAATACCAGGAATATTGCCAGCATCCACCAAGTTTTTTGACCTGAAGATGCATAGGAATCCTGAAGTACGAGATTATTCTCTTTTTTTTCGTTTTTCGGTACCTGACTCAGCGTGAGCGCTGGTGGGAGATTTGAGGTCTGACCAAAACCGAAAGGGATGGCCTGTTTTTTATCAGAAAGAAACATGGGGGATTCCACTTGTGGTTTCACTTTTTCAGTGACTATAAGTGCCTCTGGGGCAAGTGTCTGGAGAAAAGGGCTCGATTCAACTGATTCTTGTGATACTGGCTGAACATTGGTGGTAGGCGCACTTGCAAGCGCTGGGTTCTCAGCTGAAAATGGCCCATGAGGCATCTCAATTGCGCCAAGAGGAATGGAGGTTGTTACACGGAGAGGTTCATCAATATCAGAAGGAGGTGCACCTACCTCTGCCATATGATCACTCATCACACTGACGCGCGCCATAATCTCCGGAGGTACAACTGTTGTTGTCCCACTTGATTGTTTTGAAGAATTGAAAAACCCCATAGAACATTATAAAAAGACAAAGAGAGGATATCTTATCCTCTCTCAGTATACACCACATTTTCTTTCAAGACGAAATTTGTCAGTGTTTACGCGCTCTCCGTTTCTTTCATACGGCGAATCGCCTGCTTATGCGAAAGATTAATACGCCCCTGATCATCAATTTCTTTCACAATGACCGGAATAATATCACCGACTTTCACTATATCTTCTACTTTTTCAACACGATGGTCAGCCAGCTCTGAAATATGAATCAGGCCTTCTTGATTCGGCAGCACTTCCGCAAAAGCGCCAAAATTCATGATGCGTGTGATACGACCCTGGAAGAGTTCTCCCGCTTTTACTTCCCGGGTGATATTCATAACCCATTCTACCGCCTTCTTAGCGCTAGTCTCGTCAGCTGACGTAATAAAGACAGACCCATCATCTTCGATATCGATAGACACTCCCGTCTCATCAATAATCTGATTAATCATTTTACCTCCCGGACCGATTACATCTCGTATTTTCTCCGGATTGATATGAAGCGTAATAATACGCGGAGCATATGGGGACATTTCCGTTCTTGGCTCAGGAATCACTGCCAACATCTTCCCCATAATGAACAAACGTCCTTCTCTCGCCTGCGCAAGAGCTCCTTGGAGCATGGCTGGTGTCAAACCATCAATCTTCACATCCATCTGCATAGCGGTTATACCATCTTTAGTCCCAGCAACCTTGAAGTCCATATCACCATAGTGATCTTCCAAGCCTTGGATATCTGACAGAACCTTATACGAACCATCTTTTCCGGTAATGACTCCCATAGCAATACCTGCTACCGGCTTCTTAATTGGCACACCAGCATCCATCAAAGACAGCGTCGATCCACAGGTGGATGCCATCGAAGAAGAACCGTTCGATTCGAGCACTTCTGAAACCAAGAGGATCGTATATGGGAATTCTTCCTTGCTCGGGAGAACGGGAATAAGCGCCTTTTCTGCTAGCGCCCCATGTCCCACCTCGCGCCTCCCGGGACCACGCATTGGTCGCACCTCACCGACTGAATACGGTGGAAAATTGTAGAAGTGCATATAATGCTTCTTTTCATCCGTCTCCATAGTATCCACTACCATTTGATCCCCAGGAGCTCCCAGCGTAGTCACAGTCAATGCCTGCGTTTCACCACGAGTAAAGAGTCCCGTCCCATGTGTACGCGGTAAAATACCCACATCACAAGTAATCTGACGAATCTCAGTCACTTCACGACCATCTGGACGAATACCTCTCTCAAGAATATGTGTATGCACAGCCTCATCCGAAACCTCGTCTATCAGGATTGAAAGGAGTTCAGGAAGGTATTTCTGATCTGGATATTTTTCCTTCGCATAAACATCGACCTGGGCACGTATATCGGCAATCTTGCTCTCCATAGCTTGTTTCGGACGCAGATACAGCGCTTCTGTCAAACCAAGGTTTTCTACAAACGAACGGATATCAGCTTCAAGTTCATCAGAACCCTGGAGTAGAGCTGCTTCTCTTTTTTCTTTCCCGGCTTCCTCTCGAATAGTTTCAATGAAACGCGCGATTTTCTGTAATGCTTCGAAACCAAACTCCAATGCCGTACCGATTTGCTCCTCGGTCACTTCTTGAGCTCCCGCCTCAATCATGTTGATCTTTTCCTTGGTCCCAGACAAGAGGAGATCAAGAGCGCTGGTTTTGCGTTCTTCTGTCGTTGGGTTTAAGACCAATTGACCATCTTGGAGTCCAACACGGACAGCACCAATCGGTCCATTCCATGGAATATCGGACAAGGTGAGCGCTGCTGAAGCCGCAATCATCGCCACTAGATCTGGATCATTCTCCCCATCATAAGAAAGTGTGGTAACAATAACCTGTACTTCGTTGCGCATACGGCTATCAAACAGCGGTCTTACTGTTCGGTCTACCGCTCGTCCTGACAAAACAGCATCATCCGATGGACGGCCTTCGCGCTTAATAAAGCGGGAACCCTTGATCTTTCCAGCAGCGTAATATCGCTCCTCATAATCCACCATCAACGGAAAATAGCCCGTGATTTTAGACATTTCCTTACTCATCACTGCAGTGGCAAGCACCACGGTATCGCCGTATCGAGCGGTCACCGACCCACTTGCCTGCTTCGCCAAAGTACCTGTTTCAATGGACAATTCCCGCCCACCGAGCTGTAGAGACCATTTTTTCTCTTGCATACTTCTTCTTTGTACCACGCAAAGGGCTAATAAACACGGGCCTAAGCCGAAAGTATCTCTTTCTGCTTACAACAGTGCTAGTCAACCTCTTCCTGGGCACGCTTAATAATAATCAAACCGCACAAAGCATACCTTTTTTCGTCTCAAAAGTCAAAAAATAGCCCCCCGCTTGAGAGGAGCCATTTTATTACTCGGTTGAGTTTTCGTTAACAAAATACAGGTAAAATCAAATTTGTACCCATTATTCATCAAAAAAGAATTCTCTATCCCATGAGATACTTCTTGTGATTCTCCGAGAGATTCATAAAATCATCGGCCTGCTCAATCAGTTTTGCTGAGGCTGACTCACCAAAAGCAATCACTTCCACCCGACAGCCAGTCGTATTTTGAACATACTCGACGAGAGGAATATAATCGCCATCCCCGGAGATAAGCACGATTACATCCAAACTGCGAGACATCTTCACCGCGTCAATCGCGATAGCGACGTCCCAATCTCCTTTTTTTGATCCATCAGGAAAAATCTGGAGGTCCTTCGTCTTGACGTCATATCCCGTCTTCTCGAGTGCTTCAATAAACTTCTCCTCCATACCCTCGGCCGTTGTGATTCCGTACGCAATCGCTCGAATAAGCTTTCGGCCTGAAACCGCGCTCTCTAAGACATTCTTAAAGTGCACCTTTTTTTTATACAATACACGGGCACTGTGATAGAGATTGGACACATCTACCAGCACGCCGACTCGCTGTTCTGGAAATTTTGCCATACACGTCTTGTAAGAAAATCGCCTCCCTGAAAGATAGGGAGGCATTCTTTGGTTTGTTTAGAGACCGAGGTCCTTTCGGAGCTTCTTTGCAGCCTTTTCGTTCACCTTTTCAAGATACGTCATCAGTTTTTTACGACGAGAAACCATCTTGAGCAACCCGCGACGAGAATGAAAATCTTTCGCGTTCTTTTTGAGGTGCGCGGTCAGCTTCTTAATCTGCTCAGTGAAGAGCACAATTTGATACTCTGGCGAACCAGTATCTTTATCGTGCCGCTTAAACGGAGC
>JAUPUC010000071.1 GCA_030917745.1 Patescibacteria group bacterium
GCTCCGTATCCTTCCAATGCCCACACTTCCATTTCTCCGAAACGTTGTCCTCCGAACTGTGCCTTTCCACCGAGCGGCTGCTGCGTAATGAGCGAGTAGGGTCCGATAGAGCGCATGTGCAGCTTGTCTTCAACCAAGTGATTGAGTTTCATGATGTACATGACACCAACCGTTGATTCATTATCAAATGATTCACCGGTCTTTCCATTCACCAAGCGTATCTTGCCATTTTCTGGAAGACCCGCTGCTTTCAACTCGGACTTGATATCCTCTTCGGAGACTCCGTCCAAAGCCGCGCTCGCTACGGTATACCCAAGCTTGCTGGCCGCCCATCCCAAGTGTGTTTCCAAGATTTGTCCAATGTTCATACGAGAAGCCACACCGAGTGGGTCCAAGATGATATCTACCGGTGTTCCATCCGGAAGATGCGGCATATCTTCTACCTGTGAGATATGAGAGATAACACCCTTGTTTCCATGACGTCCAGCTAATTTATCACCAACAGAAATCTTTCTCATCTGAGCAATCGAAACCTGAATCTGCTGGAAGACACCCATCGGCAGCTTGTCACCTCGTTCACGAGAGAAGATCTTAATATCAACTACCTTTCCGCGTTCTCCATGAGGCAGATAGAGTGACGTATCCTTCACGTCACGCGATTTTTCTCCAAAGATAACACGGAGCAAGCGCTCTTCCGCGGTCAAATCGCCTTCACCCTTCGGGGTAATCTTTCCGATCAAAATATCTCCGGATGAAATTTCGGCTCCTACGCGAATAATACCTGTTTCATCAAGATTTTTCAGTCGGTCTTCGCCGATATTCGGGATATCACGCGTCACCACCTCGGGTCCAAGCTTGGTATCACGCACATCAATTGAGAAGTCCTCAATATGAATAGAGCTCCACCGATCAGCCTGCACTACTCGTTCTGAGATAATGATAGCGTCTTCATAGTTGAATCCTTCCCAAGGTACAAAGGCCACCAACATATTCTGTCCCAACGCGAGTTCACCATGATCTGTCGAGGCACCATCAGCCAACAGGTCTCCCTTTTCAACTTTCTGTCCCTTCGTCACCCGCGGCACCTGGTTCATAGCGGTGAACGAGTTCGAGCGTTCAAAGTTCTGCAAAATATATTCACGATCAAGGTATTCTTTCTTGGAACCAACTGGGGCTTTCGAACGAACTACGATTTCATTGCCATCCACCTGAATCACTTCTCCAGCGTCAATTGAAAGAAGTACCTGACCAGAATCACGAGCTGCCTTGTCTTCAATACCCGTTCCCACGATAGGAGCCTGCGGCATCACGCATGACACTGCCTGACGTTGCATATTCGAACCCATCAAAGCACGGTTGGCATCATCGTGTTCCAAAAACGGAATCAACGCAGTCGCCACCGAAATACACTGCTTTACCGAAACATCGATGAAGTCAATTTCTTCCGCTTCAGCCATACCTGGGTGTCCTTTGATGCGAGCCTCTACCATCAAATCAAGAATATTCCGATGCTCATCGAGCTTGACTCCGGCATGAGCAATCGTCTTACGATCTTCCACAATCGCGTTCAAATATTCGATATCAAGCGTTACAAAAGGATGGACGAGTACCGTTTCACCCTTCTTCTTTGCGGCCACCTTGGCTGCCTTGTCGGCATCAAGCGTCTCTCCAGTTTTGGCGACACCCTCAATCGTTTCATTCAAGACGCGATGTATCAATTCCTCTGCTTTCGCGGGCACTTCACGTTTGACAATCAGATACGGAGTCTCGAGAAAACCATATTCATTCACTTTAGCATACGAAGCTAAGTGACCAACCAGACCGATATTCGGACCTTCTGAAGTTTGTACCGGACAGATACGTCCATAATGACTGTGATGCACATCACGAACTTCAAATCCAGCACGCTCACGCGTCAGACCACCCGGGCCCATAGCGGAGAGACGACGCTTATGCTCAAGTTCAGCCAATGGATTCACTTGATCCATAAATTGTGACAACTGGGAGCTCGAGAAAAATTCCTTCACACTCGCGGCCACTGGACGAGGATTGATCAACTGGCCAGGTACCACGGTTTCGATATCACAAGTCGACATACGATCCTTGATATTGCGCACCATGCGATAAATACCCACGCGCAGCTTATTTTGAATCAATTCACCCACGGCTCGCACACGACGATTACCCAAATGATCGATGTCATCCGCGCGACCATCAGGATCATTGTTCAGGCGAATAATTTCTTTGACAATCAAATACAGATCTTCAATATTCAAGATACGGTTTTCTTCCGTATCTTCACGTTCCACCACCAAACGCTGATTCAAACGGTAGCGCCCTACTGCTCCAAAGTCATAGCGTTCAAAGTTGAAGAACATCGCGTCGATCATCTGCTTAGCATTGTCTTCAGTAGCAAGGTCACCCGGGCGGAGACGCTTATATACTTCGATATAGGCTTCACCTTGCGTATGAGTCTGATCCTTCAAAAAGGTGGTGTCGATATATTTAATATCACCCTCATCACTTCCGTCGAATTCTCCCCGCAGACGCTTTTCATCACAGCCAAAAGCCCGGAACAAAGTTGTTACCGGTAATTTACGCTTTCGGTCAATTTTGACTGACAAGACACCGTCAACATCAGTTTCAATTTCAAGCCAAGCACCACGATTCGGAATAATTTTGGCACCAAAAAGCTTCTTGCCCTTCTGAAAATCCATGGTGAAGAAAACGCCCGGAGAGCGAATCAACTGTGAGACCACCACGCGCTCCACACCATTGATGATAAACGTCCCTCGCTCAGTCATGAGGGGAAAATCGCCCAAGTAGATTTCTTGTTCCTTGACCTCACCGGTTTTTTTCAACAACAAGGTAGCCTTGGCACGAAGAGGAGCTTCATATGAGATATTCTTGGCTTTGGAGACAGTCGCTGGATATTTCGGCTCATCAAGATAATACTCATCCAGGGTCAATTCGAGATCCTTGTTGGTAAAGTCAGTGATAGGATTGACTTCGTTCAGCAGCTCTTTCAGTCCTTTCTCCCAAAACCAGACATAGGAATCCTTCTGTACCTCAATCAGGTCTGGCAGAGAGACCGTAATCCGATTATTGAAAAATTTCCGCTTCGTGAGCGAGGATTGCGCTCCGATTGAATCTTTTACCCGCAGGGCTCTGTCTTCTTTTTGAGACATAAAAAGGCGCTCACCAGAATTCTTCTTGCTTTTGAGGGTCTCTCTCGGCAAGCAGATAAGGTGAGATTACGGTTAAACTATTGAATTATGAATAGGGCGTGTGTTCGCTCCATTCTGTTGGAAACTGCGAGTTACCTTCTCTTCTTGTAACCACTATCCCAACTCGGTCTCGCCATCCAGACCTGACACCAATAGGGCGATTCGAGACAGAAAAAGTCAGCCACTTTTCTTGACAATACCAAAAATGCTATCAATTTTTATATTGCTTGTCAAATTCAATCGAAAAACCGGCTTTTTTGAGCCTTCTACACGAAAAAATTGCGTTTGTTTTTGTCATGCTATCTCTTATTCTGGAGCTTCTTCTCCAGTCAAACCTTGCACTCCAAAAGTATACACTGAAGCGACTGTTTCCGCAATACGGCGTGAGGTCGATGCATCGGGCAATTCCGAAATCACTTGGAAAGACATTACCTCTTCTGGGCTAATTCCTGCTTCTCGTAATACTTCTTCGATTGATTCAAATGCCCTCCGCCCCATATCTCGCGATTCGCCCCAGTCGCGGCGTGCCCGCTCAACCCCATTTTCAAAAAGAATCAGCATTGATTGTTCTTTTTCTACCGTCAGTACAAGTCGATAAGCCATAGATTTTTACAAAAATTTCACATTCAAAATCGTCATCTCCAAACACATTCCAATTGTATGATGTATATGGAAACTGAGATTCTGGATTTTGGAATCCCAATGCCGCGAGAGAGGAGAATGAAATCTTTTTGACTCCCTTCGGAAAGAGGATTTTGAAATCAAGCATCAAAAATCGAAAATCAACGTATTCGTTTCCAATCGAAATTCCACGGATCAGTCTTCCGTCCCGGGGCGATATCATCGTGCCCGACCACGTACTTGATAGAATACGTTTCTTTTAGATATACGACAAGACTCTTCACTGCTCCGTACTGTGCATCAGTATACGTATCATCCTCCGCATTGAGAATCTCTACTCCAAGGGAAAAGTCGTTCACGTTCTTCCGTCCGTCCTTCATCTCAGATACGCCGGCATGATACGCGATATTCTCTTCGTCAACCAGCTGGTATATTCTCCCTTTTCGATCGATCAAGAAATGTGGCGCTACCCCATAACTCTTCCAGATACTGATGACTTTATCAACCGAATATCGGTCACCACCCTGATTATTGAAGGAAGAATGAAGCACGACTGTATCGATATCTTGGGATTTTCTGTGCGCTTTCTCAAAACCAAAACTCACTGGTTTCCGCTGCAACTGGAATGATTGAGGGATCGTCTCCGACACCGCCTCCTGTTTGACCGGTGGCGTCACGATTGTTTCCGAACTCCGCGTCAGCGTCTCTTCTTGTTCCGGATGAAAAGTAGCTGGTCTTTCCGGAGTTTCCTGTTCCGGGACTCCGGATTTCTCTTCCGTCCCG
>JAUPUC010000082.1 GCA_030917745.1 Patescibacteria group bacterium
GCGGCTCCTCCATGCCAGAGGCAGGTAAGCTCAGCTTACCGTCGTTAAGAGGGTGGGTTTTTATTTCTGAGGATGTGTCACTCCGGCAGTATATGTTGCGCGTGATGACCATGATTTTGTATGGAAAGAAATAGGTTTCGCATGATACGTTTCCTAAGTTAAGCGTTGCTCGGAGAGTTTCCTACGAGACATTTTTATCAGGTCACGGTATACTGTCAAATATGACCTGGATCATCGTTTCGGTTATCTCATATTTTTTTGGGGCTGTGGCGGCGCTTTTGGATAAAGTGCTCCTTTCGGGTCGCATCAGTCATCCATCCGTGTACGCGTTTTTTGTTTCATTGTTTAGTTTGTTCGCTCTTTTATTTATTCCATTTGGATTTCAGTGGTATGGGAGTGTTCCAACGTTCATCTTTCTTATTTCGGGCTTTCTCTTTTTGTACGGACTGTTGGCATTATATGCTGCCGTGCAAAAGAGTGAGATTTCCCGTGTAGCACCTCTTGTTGGGACTATCATGGCAATGACTGCTTTGTTTGTGTATTTTTTCCCAGTGGGGGGTGATGCGGGTCGAATCATGACTATTACTTGGGGGCAATTCTTAGCCTTTGCGCTCTTAGTTGGAGGAGGAATACTGATCACCATTGATTTTCCGTTGAGGAAAAAAGAGAGTATATCTCCCTTGGCGGTAGCTGCTGGTATCTGTATGGCTGTATCGCTTTTACTTCTTAAATACGGGTATTATCAGTATGATGTTAATTTTGAAAGCGGTTTCGTTTGGTCGCGTATAGGGATGTTTCTTGGAGGAGTGAGTCTTCTTCTTATACCTCGTTTTCGGAAGGAGATTCTTTTTGGTTTACAGGATCACGGTGTGGCGAGCAAAAAAAATACAAAGACGGGTATGTTGTTTCTTGCAAACAAGGTGAGTGGTGGTACTGCTGCATTTCTCATGAATTATGCTACGTATCTCGGACCGGTTACTTTTATCCAGGCGCTTTCAGGGATACAGTTTATTTTTCTTTTAATACTCGCATGGGTAACATCTACCCAATATCCGCATATTTTTGAAGAGCGATTTGGTGCACTTCAGTGGGTACAAAAAGGAGTGGCTGTCGCCTTAATCGTATGTGGTATGTGGCTTTCAGTTATGAGCGGAGCGCGCCTCCTTATTTATTGAGAAGATTCTTATGCGAGCAGGCACCTATTATTTTTTGAAGATACTTTTCTGGATTGTATGGTGGGTCGTATTTTTAGCGATGCTTCTCTTTGGGCTGTTTAATATACCCGGGCTACATCCGCGTGAAGATGTGACACTTGGTATTACCTTTTCCGCACGTTATGCGAGTGATCTTGGTCTAGATTGGAGAGAGACCTATCTTGCTCTCCTTGATGATATCGGTGTTCGTAAGGTGCGCATTCCGGTTTACTGGGATCTTTCTGAGCCACGAGATGACGAATACAACTTCGATGATCTTGATTGGCAAATTCAGGAGACTGCTTCTCGGGACGGGGAAATCATTCTCGCTGTCGGACAAAGAGTGCCCCGTTGGCCAGAGTGTCATATTCCAGATTGGGTCAGTGATGATGTGAATCAGCACGAAGAAGCCTTGGACCAGTTTCTGCGAGAGGTGATTCACCGTTATAGGGATACAGAGGTAATCAAAGTATGGCAGGTTGAAAATGAACCGTTTCTCGTTTTTTTTGGTCAGTGTCCGCCGTTTCGTCGGGAAATGCTCGATCGAGAAATTTCTCTCGTGAGATCTCTTGATGCATCTCGACCGATACTGACTACGGATAGCGGAGAGTTATCTCTTTGGTATCAGGCGGCTCACAGAGGCGATCGTTTTGGGACAACTTTGTATCGCCATATCCATAAACCTGGTTATGGCTACTTCACATATCCGCTTGGCCCAAGTTTTTTCATTGCGAAGGAATGGTTCGTGCGTTTTCTTACTGATCAAGAACATTTCTCTGTCATTGAGTTGCAAGCTGAGCCATGGGCAAGTGGTTGGGTAGCTGATGTTCCACTGAAAGAGCAGTTTCGAACCATGGACGAGTGGAGATTACGAGAGAATGTTATTTATGCTCAAAAAGTGGGGTTTCCGGAAATATATTTGTGGGGAGCGGAATGGTGGTATTGGCTGAAAGAAAAGAAAGGATATCCAGCAGTATGGGAAACTGCCAAAGAATTATTTCACGAACATGATCGAAAGTGATATCCCAGACAAAGTACTGATTATTCATAACGTGCGAAGTGCCGCGAATGTCGGATCTATGTTTCGGACTGCCGATGGTGCTGGGATCCAGGAAATTTGGCTCACCGGATATACACCATCTCCAGCGAAGCCAAGTCAGAAATATCTGACAAAGGCAGAAAAGTCTCTCGCAAAGTCAGCTCTTGGTGCTGAGTATTTTGTTGCATGGAGGAAAAATCCGTCTATTGGTAACGTGATTACAAGACTCCGTTTGACAGGTCATTGTATTATCGGGCTTGAGCAGGATAAACAATCAAGACCTCTTACGTCTATCATAGAAGAGAACGTATCGTTTGCTCTGATTGTGGGAAATGAAGTGCGAGGGCTCGATCGTCGTATCTTGAGGCAGTGTGATGCCATTGGGGAATTACCGATGTATGGAAAAAAGAACTCATTGAATGTTTCGGTGGCGTGTGGCATTGCACTCTATGCTCTTCAGGGTATAATAAAGAAAAGTAAAAAAAATATATGAGACAAATTGTGAATAAGACCCGCGTTGCTAAGGGTTTTTTTGTCGGAATGAGCGTTTTTTCTTTATTAGTATCCCTGTCGTATGCCCAGGCCTTCACGCAGGAACCGGGATCATCGTCTGTATCTGCCCCGAATCAGCCATCATTGGATCAGAATAGTGCCGATCAATATAATTATCCATACACAACAGATAGCAGGGAGTTCATAGGGACAACAACGTTGAATGAACCACGGGGATATACGGGAAGCGCCGGTAGCGGAAGCGCGACAACAGGAGCATCTTCTTCTTGGCAAACTTCACAGACAGATGCGGTTGCTCCATACGGAGCTGGCGGTCAACAGAGAGTGGATAAGGTTCCGCCAACTGCTCCTACGAATCTTCTTGCTGGGCAGGCGGATGGACAGAATGCGGTTCTGCTTTGGTGGAGTGCTTCAAGGGATACGTTTGGAGTACAGAAATATATCGTGTATCGAAATGGTATCAAGTTGGCTGAATCAACAACGACGAAATATCTCGATACATCAGTTGCTATTGGTGGTCAGTATATCTACTTCATTGTTGCTCAGGACGCAGCTGGAAATGTATCCGAGCGGAGCAAGGCATCGGCTTTGTCTTTTCCTGTGGTTACAAGAGAAACCGCGGAGACCCCCTCAATAGCATCCGGCTCTCCATGGGGACCAAATGTTAATACGGGTGGAACATCAATGGTTACGACTCCAGTTGTCGGAAATAATCCCGATCAACTTGGAGGGCAGACGCAGGGAACAGGTACACGGATTGATGGTGGTGGTGCTCTTTTTCCAATGCAAGAGACAGTGTCGGGTATAGGAGTTGATATTCATAGGGATAATGCGAGAGAAGAGAAACTCGTGGCTATTTCTTCCGGGTCCTCGAGCGTTTCGGCAACACTGTTGGGATCAACCATAGTAAAGAATGGAACTCCTGGTTCCTGGAAGGAACCGAAAGTTCAGAAAGAACAAGAGCGTATTGTCCAAAAACCAGATTCTCAGACATCAGCACCGGCTATATCTATTGATAGTGCAGCAGATCAGGACAATGATGGTCTATCGGACATGGAAGAGGCCCGTCGTGGCACTGATATGGAAAAAGGTGATACGGATGGGGATGGTTTTTCTGACGGAGACGAAGTAAAAAGTGGCTATAGTCCACTGAAATATTCGATTGATGATAAGGAGGATAGGATAATTTTTCAATCGCCAAAAGAAACTTCTCGGCCAGATAGGGGACAAATGAGGGCTCTGCCGAAATCATCTGCCATTTTAACAGCAGGTTATGTAGTGGAAAAGGTGGAAAGAATAAACTACGAAGGCGGTAAGCAGACGGTGCAACTTTCGGGGAAAGCAAAACCAAACTCATTGGTCACCGTGTATCTGTATAGTGATCCCGTTATTGCTATCGTAGAAACAGATGCATCAGGGAATTGGACATATGGTTTTGAAAGCGAGCTTGAAAATGGTAAGCATGAGGCTTATGTGACAGCGACAGATAACGAAGGTCGTATTACGATTCAGAGTGATCCCCTTCCATTTGTGAAAACAGCAGAGGCGATTACAACCGTTCCCAAAAATGTCGCAGCAGAACAGCAGATGCAATTTCCAGCAGAAGAAGAGTTGTCACGAGTCGATATGTTTCTTATCACCGCAATATCTCTTCTCACGCTTTTTTCTCTTGGGGGAATCATTATTCGACATGTGGCAAAAAGGAATGCACGAGTGTAAGCGCTGCTCAGGAGAAGTGTGATTTATGTGGGAAGCGATACCTTGAAGGTATGGGATGAGGAAAAGAAGCACCGAACTCAGGCGTTGTATTCTTGACGGGTAAGAGGACGGTGTAATCAGGAGTTATTTTGTGTCAAGGTATTATATGAAAGGAAAAATATCCAAATTGGCAGTCTTTGATATTGATGGGACTATTTTTCGAAAGAATCTTCACTTCGAACTCATTAATGAGCTTGCATGGATGAAAATCTTTCCACTGGATGCACGTCGACAGCTGATTGAGATTTATACGAATTGGGTGGAGCACGAAGGCACGTATGAACAATATCGTCGGGCTCTTGTAAATCTCTATTCTGAGCATATCGCGGGTTGTCGGAAGAGCGATGTGCTTCGAGCGAGTAAGATTGTGGTTCCGTTCCATGCAAAGCGTACATATGTATTCGCGGAAACCCTTATTAAGAACTTACGGGCTGAAGGGTATCACCTTATTGCCGTGTCTGGATCACCAAGCGAGGTAGTTGAGGAATATAATGCGCATTATCTCAAGTTTGATGCCGCATTTGGGAGCCTCTATGAACTCAATGATCAGAATATCTACACAGGAATTGCTGCTTTTGAACCATCAAAGAATAAGGGAGAGGTAGTAAAACAATATGCGTATGAGCATGGTCTCTCTCTTGAAGACTCCTATGGTATTGGTGATACTGAGTCGGATGGAAGTTTCTTGCGATTGGTCAAGTATCCTATTGCTTTTAATCCGAATCAGAATCTCAAGGAACAAGCGGAGAAGGAACATTGGCGTATTGTGGTTGAAAAGAAAGATGTTATTTATGAAATTACGCCAGAAACGACTTCATTTCTGAAATAATAATGAATTAAGTATGAACCTGAATGCTGATCTTGATAAATTTCTCAAACGAACATTGTGGCTCTGGCTTCCGTTCTACGCTTTGATGGCACTTATAAGGGATATGCGTGGGAAATCCAAGCATTGAGATGTGAGATATGGAAAAGCGATCAAGGAGACACACGGTTTTTATACGTGGAGCGATGCTTTTCTTCTGGATGGGCATTATCTTTTTGTTTTCATCTCTTCCAGGATCAGGGAATTTTTACGATCCACCCCTCTGGTATGTCCTGGAAAGAAAAGGAGCACATGTTGTGGAATTTGCTCTTTTGACGATGCTTGCTTTCCGGTTTTTTCGTGCCTGTTTTACATCTCGTGAATCATGGCGGAGTATTTTAGCGATTTCAATGATGTTCGCTTTCACGTGGGCAACACTCGATGAATTACATCAAGCCTTTGTCTTTGGTCGAGGGAGTCGTTTATTTGATGTGGGTATTG
>JAUPUC010000018.1 GCA_030917745.1 Patescibacteria group bacterium
ACTTCGAGATACCCGCGCGCCGCGAGAAAATTCCGTACCGTCTGCCAGAAAATATTCTTCTTCACGAAAATATCGCGCGTCTCAGGATTGGAGAGCAGATCGAGATAGCGACGGCGAAGTCGCTCTTCTTCATCCTGCAGACCGAAATGCTCAGTCGGAATCGGCCGCATGGACTTGCTCAGTATGCGCCACGACGCGACATCAAGTGTCTTCTCATCTTTCTTTGTCAGAAAAACGGTACCGCTTGCTTCAACGAAATCACCGATTTCAATAGTCTCAGAAAAAAGTTTCAACGCGTCCGTCCCAGTTGTCTGCTCGGAAAGAAAGATCTGGAATTTGCCACTTCCATCTTCGATATGCGCGAAACCAATCTTCCCCATCATTCGAAGCGAGCGAACACGACCGGCGATGACGACTACCTCCTTGGAAACTGCCAATTCATCAAAACGAGAGAGAAGCGTCGCATGGTTGATGGTTCGAGAAGTCTTTTCGGGATATGCAGTACCAAAGGCTGTAACGAGATGAGATAATTTTTCTTGTTTGGTGGCTAGTATATCTTCGCGCATACGGGTTCATTACATTCAAAAATCTTCTTATACTCTAACGATTTTTTACCTTTCAAGCAAGAAAAAGCCGCCAAAAGCTTGGCGGCTTCGTCAAAGAAATTGAGAGAGTGAAACTATTTCACGTCAAGAATTTCGTACTTCACTTTGCCTGCCGGAGCTTGCACTTCTACCTTATCGCCTTTTTGCTGTCCCATAAAAGCTTTTCCAAGTGGTGATTCGTTGGATATTTTTCCTCGTGCTGGATCGACTTCATTGGAACCGACAATCTCGAAAGAAAGCTCTTTGTTCCCAAGTTTAACAATCAACTTGGATCCCATGCTTATTTCTGATCCCTTGACCTTGGTATCAGCCAACACCGCGTCTCGCAACAGCGCTTCAAGTTCCATGATACGATTCTCATTTTCATCTTGCTGGCGCTTCGCCTCACTGTATTCGGCATTCTCGGACAAGTCACCCTGTTCCTTTGCCTCTTTGATGGCCTGAGCTATTGCAATACGAGTCGCTACTTTTCGTTCATCGAGTTCAGTCTGAAGTTTTTTCAAACCTTCAGCAGTATAGATTCTAGACATGTTTTTCTCTTACAAAATAAATCGAGCTAACACGCTTCCCTGTTTTCTCTTGTATAAATCACACAATCATCATTTCGTTCACCCTTCGAAATGACGGAAGACTTTTGTGTAGAAAAGCTGCGCGCAAGCACAGCTGTTCTCCCTGAAACGTATACATGTTACCAGACGGCACAGAAATGTCAACTCTAAAAAAACGACCGATTCTTGAGCTTTTCTGAAGCCTCTACTGAGATTCCTTTTGACTCCCTTGGTGATCAAAATACCACTGATAGACTTCTTTGGTCACCGGAACAGCATTGTATCCCTCTTCACCCTGTCCTTCAACCAACACGATTAATGCAATCTCTGGTCTCTCAAAAGGAGCGAAAGAAACAAACCAGCCATGAGTATCTTTCCCGGTGCCGAATTGAGCCGTGCCTGTCTTGCCTGCCACAGCAACCGGTAATTCTTTCAGTAATTGCGCTGTCCCCTCGACGACTGTCTCTCTCATACCTTCACGTACTATCTTGAGTATACTGGCATCAATAAAGTCCTTTCGTACGATAGGTGATTCAATCGAAGACAATTTACCGGAGATATCTCGGGTGTCCGAGACCAGCCGTGGCTCTCTCAGGATTCCGCCATTACTGATCGTCGCAATTGAATTCAACACCTGTAAAGGGGTAGCCGTCACAAATCCCTGACCAATCGATGCGTTATAATCGTCACCAATATACCAGCGCTCACCAAAACGCTTCTGTTTCCAATCAGGATCTGGTAAAAAGCCACTCGCTTCAACTGGAATATCGATACCCGTCTTTTTCCCATACCCGAAAAATTCTTCGTATGCTTTCATTCTCCTCATACCAAGACCTGGAATGCCGCCATATCCACCACCAACTGAATAGAAATACACATCGCTCGAAACAGCAATAGCGCGACGAATATCAGTAAACCCATGTGCTTTCCAATCACCAAAAAAGAATTTTCCGATACTAATACCTCCGCGACTCTCAATTTCCGTGTGTTCATTTACGACGCCTTCTGCCAAAGCGGCAGCTGCAATGACCGGCTTTAGGGTGGATCCCGGAGGATATTCGCCGTTCACCGCACGATTAAAAAGAGGTCTGGCATCATCTCCCAAAAGTTCCTGATACTGCTTCTGATGAATACCCCCCGAGAAAAGATTATTATCATAACTCGGAAGGCTCACGAGAGCGAGGATTCCGCCAGTCTGTGGATTCATCGCGATTGCTGCCGCTCGTTTCAGCTTCTTTGTTTCCAGTAACGTACTCAGACTGTCGAATAGCTTCTTTTGTAATTCTGCATCAACATGTAGGATAATATCATTTCCAGAAATTGGCTGACTCATTCCAAGATCTTTCTTGACCTTCCCAAGTGCATCTACCTCAACCCGCTGTATTCCACTGCGTCCGCGTAAAAAAGTTTCGTATGATCTCTCAATACCCTCTTTTCCAAGGGTATCTGAAGAGCCGTACTCTGGATACAGGCTCAATTCCTCCTGTTTTATTCGTCCTTCATATCCAATAATATGCGAAAAAATAGGTCCATCCTTGTATTCACGCTTCGCTGATTGTGCTACCGCTACCCCAGGAAAATCCGTTTTTCGACTCAGGAAAAGAAGCATTTCCTCTTGAGTTAGTCCGGATTTCAAGAGAATCGGTGATACCGTATTTCTCGGAGCTTCAAAAGCAAGGGAGGATATTTCTCTATCGATGGCGATGATTTCTGCAAGAAGTTCCTGCTCTCGTACACGACTTTCTTCTTCATGTGGAAGATCTGACGGCACAACGACCAAGTCAAGAGTGGGAATATTTTGCACTAATGCCTGGCCGGTTCGATCATAGATAATCCCTCGAGGAGCAGAGATGGAAAGTGTTCGCAGGCTATTCCGCTCTGCCATGCCTTGATACTTTTCTCCCTGCACAGTATTCAAAATAAACACTCTCCCTGCCAGAATCACCAGGATACACAAAGAAATCCACCATATACCTCGAAACCATCCTTTTGATAGTGGCCATTCCAAACGTGCAGCATCCTCTTCGGTAATAGTTAATACTGCATCGTCGATTTCGCGACCACGACGTGATGGATGGATCAAATTGCGAATAAAAAGTTTCATGAGGTGCTTTATTTGATTGCAAACTGCGCTTCTTGCCTGAGGGTGCGAATAACTAATTCAAACCATCTGAGCAAAGGTGCCAAGAGAAAGAAGAGAGTGAATGCTAAGAAAGAATCTAAAAGCATATCCCCGAAAGGATAACTCTCTTTTGTTATTCCAATCAGCAGTTGGTTTAAAAAAACGTACCCACCTGCTGCACCGCCCGCAAAAATCGCCAGAATAAAAAAACCGAGTCCACTCCGCTCACCAAGCAATGTTCGTCTCATGAAGAAACTCACCGCATAAGCTACCAGAACAAAATACAATGATGCAAACTGAAAGGCACCAAACAAAATGCTGTCACAGATAACTACAACGGAAAGAAGCGGAAACAATACTGCGGGGAAACCAAGCAGCGCCGTCCAAACAACTGCCACCACCACCAGCGTGATAGGTGTCGACACTCCCAAAAAAAATACCGGAACTATGGCAATATGTAAGACAACGACGCTAAATACACTTAAACATCGTACCCAAATACTCATGGATTTGATCTTAGAATAATCGACACAAAGCGAATATCAGCGTATTTTACTGGGGAAATCACTGGGGCTCGCTGAAACAGTTTATCTGGGGTATATTCTGGGTCCTGAAGCGTCCCCACGAGCAACCCACGCGGGAACTCCCCTCCCAAGCCAGATGTCACAATTGTATCACCACGCTTAAAAACATCCGTACGAGGAACCATATCAAATAAGAGACCCAATCCATGCTCTCCACGAACGATACCCTTGGCCAAACCATCGGGAGTGGTCACCGCAACCATGCTTTCAGGACTTGAGAGTAGATCGACGCGAGCACTCCCAATGAACACCTCCGCAATCTTCCCCACCAAAATACCCTTCCCTACAACCACTGGCATACCCGTCTCTACATGAGCACCACTTCCCTGATTAACGATAAGCGACTGTCCCTGTGCAAGTCCTCCTAGCCCAACAACTTCAGCCGCCACAAGCTGATATTGCTTCCGGAGATTAAGGTCGAAATCTCTTCGCAGTGTTTCATTTTCTTGACGTACTTCTTTTAAGAGTGCCTCTTCAGCCCGTAAATCAAGATTCTCTCGAAGCAATTCTTCATTCCTCGTCTTCAGCTCACCAATTGAGGAAAGAAATTGCACAGTCTCTCGTGACTCAAAAGCAACATATGAGAACAGTCTCTCGAATGGGAAGAAAAGTACCTGCGTAACCGCCGCAATCGGCTTCATGACAAACGAGGGATTCCACCATGCCAAAAATCCCAGTATACACAGAGCCAGAAGCGCTTTCGACAGTTTTGTCTGAAAAAATAGTTTCCTGACCATTTGTTTTGAGTCTATTTACAAAGCAAGAAATCATGCTCAAGAAGACAAATACTCTCGTGTCACTTCTTCTTCAATGAGCACTTCTTGCAGATGCTCCATATCATCCAGCACCAATCCAGTACCGCGTACCACTGCCGTCAGAGGATCTTCCATCATGCGCACGCTAATACCCGTTTGATTCGCTAGAAGTCGATCGAGACCACGGATGAGTCCTCCTCCACCAGCCAGAATAATCCCCCGCTGCATGACATCGGACAGAAGTTCTGGCGGGGTTTCTTCAATAATCGTTTTCACATTATTTACGATAACTCGAATCGATCGGGACAGGGCCTCGCGGACATGCTCATCATTCATAATGACTTCTTTTGGAAGCCCAGATACAAGGTCTCGACCCCGAAGCGCGTATGTCAGGCGCTCCCGCAAAGGAAATGCATTACCGATCGCGATTTTCACTTCTTCCGCTGTTTTCTCACCGATGAGAATATTAAACTCATCGCGGCAATAACGAACGATATCTTCATTCATTTCATCACCAGCAATACGGAGACTCCTTGAGACTACCACCCCACCCAGCGAAATAACTGCGATTTCCGTGGTTCCTCCTCCAATATCCACTACCATATTGCCTCCAGCTTCCGTCACAGGCAGCCGAGCACCAATAGCTGCAGCCATTGGTTCGTCAATCAGAAATGCCTGACGTGCGCCTGCATTCAAAGCTGCCTCAATGACAGCGCGCTTTTCCACTTCCGTAACACCCGATGGAATACCTATCAACACACGTGGACGACGTAAAAACGAAAACTTTCCTCGATTCACCTTATGGATAAAATAACGAAGCATCTGTTGCGTCACTTCGAAATCGCTCACCACACCATCCACCAGCGGTCGAGTGGCCACGATATGACTCGGTGTCTTCCCGACCATTTTTTTGGCTTCACGTCCGATAGCAAGGATTTGGCCAGTCCGCTGATTCACCGCCACAACCGACGGCTCATTGATCAAAATACCACGCCCTTTCACGTAGACCAGCGTATTGGCGGTTCCGAGATCGATACCGATATCCGGCGCCAAATGACCGAAAAACCGGTTGATCAGATCCTTCTGGATTTTTCGGAGGAATAATGAAAATGTCATAGCATCATAAAACAGGATAGTCTATTC
This sequence comes from Patescibacteria group bacterium, assembly GCA_030917745.1. GTDB lineage: Bacteria > Patescibacteriota > Minisyncoccia > Moranbacterales > UBA1568 > JAGOSP01. The sequence goes on from JAUPUC010000018.1 coordinate 5,758, forward strand.
TACCCTTTTTTGAGGAATTTTTCCAACTTTTTTGCTCTGCCACACCTGGTATTAGGGTGTCAAGCGTTTCACATCACGAGGATAGAGCAAGGCTTCCTTGATACTGCCGAGTCCCAGTAACTTCTGAATAATACGTTCTGACCCAAGCCCCCACCCCCCATGAGCCGGCGCACCATAGCGAAATACGTTCAAATAGTCCTGAAATTGTACAGGGTCAAGTCCCTTATGACGAATGGAATCGATAAGCATCTGGTATTCATGGATACGCTGTCCTCCCGATGCAATCTCCACTCCACGAAACAGAAGGTCAAAAGTTTCAGTATACTTCCCGTCCGCACTTGGCATACTATAAAATGGTCGGAGAGCAGCCGGATAATGTGTCAGGAAAACAAAATCAGACCCATATGTTTTAAACACATACTCGCTCATCATTCTCTCTCCCTCGCCATCAATATCCTCATTTTCTACTTTCTTTCCATATTCTTTTTCAAGAATCTGAAGCGCATCCGAGAGTCGGATACGGGGAATCGCTACCTGGGGTGGAAAGTGTTCGAGATAACAATCCAATTCTTTTTGCCCTGCTTCTCCAAAAGAAGCAAATGTGGCAAACAAGATCTTCTCAAGCATTGCCATGACATCTTCTACGCCATCAATGAACGCCATTTCGCCATCCAGACCAACGTATTCATTGACATGTCGTGAGGTAAAATGCGGTTCCGCGCGGAACACTGATCCAATTTCAAACACACGTTCAAATGTCGTCGCGCCCGCCTGCTTATAAAACTGCGGCGACTGCGCTAGATATGCTTCACGATCAAAATACTTGATCTTAAAAAAATTCGCTCCTCCCTCGGTAGCAGAAGAAAGAATTTTGGGTGTCTTGATTTCAAGAAACTCCTCATTCCGGCATGCCTGATCATACCCCGCGAGCAACAATGAGTAGAGTTTAAAAATCGCTTGTACCTTCCGATGACGAAGAGAAACTGTTCGATTGTTCAAAAGCGTATCGAGATTGACATCAAGTTCTACTGGCGAAACATCAATCGGTAATTCTTCATTTCCTTTGGCGAGTATCTTCAATTCGAGCGCCTCAATCTCAACCCCACCTGTGAGCTCACCCTCCTTCTTGGCATTGACTGGACGTTCATTGACTTTTCCAATAAGAGAAATGATGGTTTCATTTCGCACATCCTGTACAGCCACGCAGGATTCAAGATGATTTGGAAGTATCACTACCTGCACTGACCCCGAACGATCACGCACATCAAGAAAAACCAATTTTCCATGATCTCGGCGCACGCTTACCCAACCCTGGAGAAACACCTCTTTCCCTATTTGTGAGGGAACATCCCGTATCAATACCCGTTGCATATCATTATATCCTTCTACTGATGATTACGATCGCGCTCCCGAAAAAATTCTGTCACCTCATCTGCTAACTGGCTTGGTACAATCTTTGTTTTCAAAAATGCCCGAGTCGCCCCAGCAGACAGCATATCATTCATGTCGTCGTCGTCAACTGAGGCAGAAATAACGAAAATCGGCACCTGAGATGACTCTGGGGCCTGGTGAATCCCTGCCACCAAGTCTTTTCCATTGATCCCTGGAAGCATAGCATCGGTGATAATCAAATCGAGATTCTGCTCCTGCTGTGCTCGTTCGAGTCCTCGCGTCCCATTTCGTTCAACGACTACCTCATACCCTTCGTCTTCCAACTTCCGAACAAACATATCAACAAACACCTCTTCGTCCTCAATAAAAAGAATACGTTTTTTCCCCGAGACAGGCTGCTCCGTAGGCTGATTAGCTACCGCCTCCTTCACAAGACGTCGGCCCTCGTTTTTCCCCTGTTCACCAAATTGTCGTAAATACCGATTTACCTCATCAACCACCTGAGAGGGCGAGAAGTCTGTTTTGGGGATAAAACCATTCGCGCCGAGTTGCACGGCTAACTCTCGATCTTCTGGATTAGAAAGATTACTAAAAATAACAATAGGAAGACCCGCGGGATACCGCGGCCCACGAAGCTCTCTCAGGACCTCCAAACCCGACATTTCCGGAATCACTAAGTCAAGCAAAATGATATCGAAATGCTGATCGTCAACCGCCTTGAGCACCGCCCGACCATTAGTGATATTCAGAACTTCAAATCCTG
>JAUPUC010000037.1 GCA_030917745.1 Patescibacteria group bacterium
AGATGTTAAAGAATCAGTGTAGCGTAAGTTATTTCTTCTTTCCCGTCAAATGAGGGATATCCTAAAAATATATGGCAGAACATCGACCATTCTATCAGTATGAACCAGAGGAAATACTGTCTCTGTTTGGTACAGGGACTAGCGGACTCTCTGAAGAGGAGATAGGTGCACGTTTCGCGCAATACGGAAAAAATACCATTGAAAAAAAACGAGATTACTGGGTGGTCAAACTTTTTTTTCGGCAATTAAATGATGTATTTGTCTGGATTCTCGGCGTCGCTGGTATTCTGGCTATTTTGGTGGGGGAGTCACGCGATGCAACAGTCATCATGTTGATTATCACTGTGAATACCCTGATGGGATTTTTTCAGGAGTTCAAAGCCGAACAAATTCTGGAAAAACTCGCTCGATACATGACGGATCACGCTATCGTAATTCGCGGGGGAGAGAAGCGAGAGATTGATGCGCGAGATATTGTTCCGGGAGATATCGTTTTTCTTGATGGTGGTTCGAGTGTACCGGCTGATGGGTATATTATTGAGGCATACAATTTGAAGGTGAACAGTTTTATCTTTTCTGGAGAATCTGTCCCCGAGGAACGCCGCGCCGGGGCGATGCAGGGCGAGGTCGCGCAGAACGACATCGAAAATATGCTGTTTACAGGAGAATCAGTAGTAGCTGGCGAGGGACGTATGGTGGTGGTCGGCATTGGCGCGGAGACTGAGCTTGGAAAAATGGCGCAAATGACCGCGGCTATCAAGCAGGAGCCGACACCACTTCAGAAGAAAATGACACGTTTCGGGCATATGGTAGCCCTGCTTTCGGTGGTCATGGGAATTATCGTTCTCGTAACGGGACAACAATTCGGATTATCATGGTATGGGAGCTTTTTACTTGCCCTGGCCTTGGCAGTGTCGGTTGTTCCAGAAGGATTGCCTGCAGCCATATCAGTCTCTTTTGCTCTTGGGATGCGTCGATTATTGAAGCATCACGTGTTGGCAAAGAAGCTTTCTGCTGTGGAGACATTAGGGTCAGTCTCTATTATTTGTTCGGATAAGACTGGTACTATCACGAAAAATGAGTTGACAGTGACACGAATTGTGTTAGGCACGACGGCGTATCAGGTGAGTGGCGTCGGGTATAAACCAGAGGGAGAATTTTCTTTAGATGGAAAGCCGGTGAACGCGACGGCGCTTCCTGGGGGTGAGATGTTGTTTCGAATTGGAGCCTTGTGTAATAGTTCGAGTCTGGTTGCGGAAAAAGGAGCCTATTCAATTCTTGGAGATCCGACGGAAGGCGCTATTTTGGTCGCGACACGGAAATACAATGCGAAGCAGGGATTTTTTGAGATCGGAAATCACAAAGTATCCGAACTTCCTTTCGCGTCTGAACGGATGCGTATGAGCGTGGTCTATCGGGATGGAATGACCGCATCGTATGTGAAGGGGTCGCCGGATGTTTTACTTGAACTCTCGACTCATTGGATGACACCAGAGGGCCGGCGTCCTTTTACGACTGAAGACCGAGTTTCCGTGCAGGCAATTTATGACAAGCTTTCTTCTCAGGCGTTGCGGGTACTCGCGTTTGCCTATCGAGACTTGGATGGTCTCCCGGAATCGGTCTATGTCGATGAGATGGAAAAGCAACTGACGTGGGTGGGGATGATGGCGATGATTGATCCTCCTCGGGCAGGAACGAAAGAAGCCTTACTTCAGTGCCGAGAATATGGCATTCGAGTGATGATGATGACCGGTGACTACGAGAAAACCGCGCTTGCTATTGCGCGTGAGATTGGATTTTTTGCTCCTGGAGCAGAGGAGGTCGTAGTGAACGGAGCGACTGTTCCGGGCATGACTGATCAGGCTCTTGCTGAGTTGTTGAAGCAGGATGTTATTTTCGCTCGGATCGCTCCAGCAGAAAAACTTCGAATAGCCGCGCTACTTCAGGATAAAGGGCATATCGTGGCGATGACAGGTGACGGGGTTAATGATGCTCTTGCGCTCAAGAAAGCAGATATCGGTATCGCTATGGGTATCATCGGGACGGATGTCTCCAAAGATGCTGCCGATATGATTCTTCTGGATGACCGTTTCGCTTCTATTGTGTCGGGTATTCGTGAGGGGCGAATGATATTTAGCAATCTGAAAAAGTTTGTGCATTATGTCTTCACTTCGAACGCGAGTGAGTTGTTCACGGTTCTTCTGGGATTCTTGTTTCATATTCCGATGCCGATTACGGCGATACAGATTCTTGCTACCGACTTGGCTACCGATCTCTTGCCCTCATTTGCACTCGGGATGGAACCAGAAGAACCAAGTGCGAAGCAGCAGGGATTATCTTCGAATGGGAAGCAGTCTGTGATGGACTGGGATGGTGTGCGTCGGATTTTGGTTCTGGGATTACTCATGGCAATGGGGGCAGTCTCGGCGTTTCTGCTCTCTCTCATGCGGGATGGTTGGGTGTTTGGGGAGAGTCTCCCGACTGAAGAATTGATGTATGTGAAGGCAACTACCGCGGCCTATATCACTATCGCGCTCACACAAATGGCCAATCTCTTGCAGTCACGGAGTGCCACCACGCCATTTTTTCACATGCGCTTCTTCTCCAATTGGTACGTGTGGGGAGCGATGGCAATCTCTATCACTATGATGATTGCCTTTACCAATCTTTCATTTTTTCAGTCAGCGCTCGGTATGACTGAAATTGACGGACTTGATTGGCTTGCAGCTGTCGTCTTCACCTTGCTCATTTTCTTCTTCGAAGAGGCGCGGAAGACGAGGCTGTATCGGCAGAAGCAAACCTGATTTCGTCCGTATCAGG
>JAUPUC010000040.1 GCA_030917745.1 Patescibacteria group bacterium
TCTTCTTCATCCTCTTCATCTTCGTCATCTTCAGCAAACACGACTCCTGGAAATAAAACGGTCGAAACATTCCGCGCCTCTGGGTACCACAACATACTCCCTACCACACCCAACAAAGCGAAAGAGAAGAGGAAAAGAAAAAGAAGTCGGAAAGAGAAGATATCGTGTATCATCAGGATGATTTTGTTTTTCGAGTTGCCTTCGGCTTGGACACGGCTACTGGTGTCTTTACCGTGGTTTGTACGGGAACAGTTACTGTTTGAGTAGTGGTTTTTTGATTTTTCGCAATCACGTCTGATTGATTTTTCAGGAGTTCTTCGTATTGATTTTTGCTTTCAGTCATACCTGAGCGCAACTCAGCTCTTTTGGCAGCAACACTCTCAAAATACTGTTTCCGATCTTGCTCAATAATCTGCTGCTCCTCAAGAAATGCTCGTCGATTCCATTCTGCTTTCGCAATGCGCTTCTCTTGCTCATGATAAAGTACTCCAAACAGAGCTCCTGAAAGAGTAATCATTACCACCAACACCACAATAAATCTCAACTTTCCTTTTCCCATGTCTTTTCCATCACGTATGAGAATATTCTACCACACAACACCCCATCTCCCACAAGCTTGCTCGGTGTCATTCATAACGCAGAGCCTCCATCGGGCTTACTTTCGAAGCTTTCTGTGCCGGATAAAGACCAAACACCATTCCTATTACGAAGCACACCCCGAATGAGACCCCGATTGAGGAAAGTGGTACCAGAAATTGCCAGTCATATCCCAGCTTCGGAATAATGAGTGACGCAATGTAGGCGAGCGAAACGCCAATCATAATCCCGATAAATCCGCCCAACAGAGTAATAATAACCGACTCCAAAAGAAACTGGAAAAGAATTTCGTCCGGACGAGCCCCGACCGCTTTACGCAGTCCTATTTCTCGAACACGCGCGTTCACAGCGATCAACATAGAATTCATAATACCGATTCCACCAACCAAGAGTGAAATAGCCGCAATAGAAACCAGGAAAAACTTGAGTACATTCGTGAGCGAACGTAGAGTATCGAGCGCTGATTCGAGACTCCGTACCGAAAAATCGGATTCCTGCCCAGGATCAATGTCGTGCCGCTGATTGAGGAGTCGATAGACATCCGCCTTCACCTGATCTATATCTCCGGTTTGGCTCACTTTTGCTCGCATATAATTCAGATGCTTGATGCCAAGCAATTCCTTCTGAGCCGTATCAAGTGGGATATGAATGGTATCATCCGTATTTGAAAAGGCTCCCGAACCACGTTTTTTAAGTACCCCCACAACGGTAAACGGAATACGCTTAATAGTCACCGTTTTCCCTAAAACATCTCCATTGGGGAATAATTTTTCCGCTACCCCCGCTCCCAATACCGCAATACGCGCCAACCGTGTATCTTCATCCGGAAAGAAAAAACGTCCGTCATCTACCTTGACCAATTCGACATTCGGCAGACTCGCGCTCACTCCTTGGTAACTCGCTACAATATCTTCAGAATCAGATTCGGCAATCGCGGTCCCGGTTACATACCCTACAGCATCCGTGATTTCAGGAATATTTTTCCCATCTCGCAACGCTTCGAGATCACTGTTCACCAGTGTCTTGGATACGATACCAAACGCCATAGCTGGAGGACCATCTTCCTCCGAAGCGCCTGGCAATACGGCCAACAGGTTTGAACCTACTGATTCTACTTGCCCGAGAATCAGCTGTTGCGCGCTCGCACCAGCGCTCATCACCAAGATAACCGAGGCAACACCGATCACGATACCAAGTACCGTCAAAAAAAACCGCAACCGCGATGATGACAAGGCCTGATACGCTATCTTGTAGGGATCTGAAAATTTCATTTCAATAAAGTATCTTCTTGATCAGCAAAGCGACGCTCGGTCACCGATTCATCAGAGACGATACGCCCATCCACCATACGCAAGATACGCTTGGCATGCTCAGCCGTGAAAGTTTCATGTGTCACCAAAATAATCGTCTTCCCCTCTTCGCTTAATTTCTGCAAAATACGCATCACCTGCAGTCCTGACTTGGAATCGAGATTCCCTGTCGGCTCGTCAGCAAAAATAATTTTTGGATTATTCACAAGCGCTCGAGCAATAGCCACACGCTGTTTCTCTCCTCCTGACAGTTGACTGGAGAAAAAAGTCGCCCGATGTTCCATATTGACCGATTTCAGTGCTGCCAAAACTCGCTCCTTCGTATTCTCCGTGCTATTCCGATCATACAGAAGTGGCAGCTCAACATTTTCAAAAACACTCGTTCGTGGCAAAAGATTGAACGCCTGAAAAACAAATCCGATTTCTTCATTTCGAAGTCGGGCGAGCTCATCATCCGAAAAGGAAACGACGTCTTTTCCATCAAGTAAATATTCCCCACCCGTTGAACGATCGAGTAAACCGAGAATATGCATCAATGTTGACTTCCCTGAACCGCTCGGTCCCATAATTGATACAAACTCTCCCTGCTCAATCTGAAAAGTCGCCTCCAAAAGCGCTGGTGTTGCAACACCCTCGTTTTGATAAATTTTGGATAATCTCCGCGACTCAATCAACATAAATATGACATCAAACAGGACCGGTTATACCGTACTCCCATATGATATATCATTTCCTCTTTCTTCGCGATGAAAGAACCAGAAAAGAAAGGGAATTGAAATCCGCTGAAGCCTATTTCAACTCAAATTCATCCCCGAGCACGATGGTCAGTTTTGGCGGCAACATGCCCTTCCTGGTCAGTTCTCCCAATCCCTCCTCGAGTGCCTTCCGGAGACTACGCGCACCAAACTGAGTATTCATTTGCTCGACTTGATTAGGGTGCTCATTCGCTAAGCGTTCAGCTCGCTTCTGCGCATCGTTTTGAAACAGAAGATATTGCTTCGCCACTTGGTCCAAAGCCATCACATATTCGTCAGATTGAATGAAAGACCGCTCCTTAAATCGGAGTAGCTCTTTCACAACTTTGCGAGCGATAATTTCCTGCGCGCGATAATACATATAACGCTCCCGTATCCCCTCTTCTTCTGATAACTTTGGTCTCCAGTATCGCGTACATGACGCAAGCTGCTCAAACCAATCCGGTTCAAAGTTTTCATCCAAAGACTGGAGCTGTGTCTCACCAGATTCAACTCTTTCGGTCTGTGCCGCCAGTTTTGTAGAAATATGCTTATACACTGATTCTGAAACTTCCTGGTATCGATAGAGAAGACCAAGAAAATATCTCTCTATGCCAAGCGCATGTAATCGAATGGCGTGTTCAAATTCCCGTGGTTGGCTCTGAAGTAGAGAGGCACATCGATCACATTCTCGATCGCGCTCCTCCAGACAAGCCGCGTATACCTTTGCATATGCTGAATCACCGATGTACCCCTTGTTATGGAAGCTCTCGACACGATCCGCTGCAAAATCATAGATAAAGGCTCGGCTCTGATGGTATTCTGAGCGCTCCAAAGGTGAAAATGCGTCCAATTTGAAATGTCGAATAATTGGACCAATCGTGGTTGCCTTCACGAAAAGCGTAAAATAAATACAGCCGATTGTCAGGGCAGTCACAAACTCTTTCACGCTGAAATCAAACATCCAACCTGAGATCGTCAAATTATCCGGAATCAACATAACCATCGTGACCGCCAAAGCACCACGCAAACTTCCCCAAGCCAAAAGATGCTGCCAAGAAAGAGGTATGTGGTTTTCGCGACGCTGATAATTGAGCCAAGTGACGACCGGATAAATAGACAAGGCACGCGCCACTACAACAACTGCTACCGTAATCAGTATCGGTAGAAAGAATGTTCCAAAATCAATAGGGAGATCGGCAAACAGGAGGCCCATGGTGATAAACACGAGCGAATTGGCGAGAAAAGCAAAGTAACCCCAGAACCGTTCCATAAAATGTTCGGTCTGATAAGAAAGTTTCGATCGGCCGTAATTTCCAATCACCATGGATGCCATCACAGTCGC
>JAUPUC010000051.1 GCA_030917745.1 Patescibacteria group bacterium
CTTTCAACTGCTGTGGCTCTCGAACTACACCGGTCGTCCCATCGCAAGTCCAGCAAGCCGGCCCAAAAGCAACCCCCGAAACACCAGCTACTAATCCCTCTTTTAACTATACTCTCCTCGAAAAAATTCCTGGGGTTGACGGGACAAATCTCAATCTCGCGGCGTATCTCAGTGCTATTTACAAGCTCGCCATCTGGATTGTTGGACTCTGCGCGCTTTTCATGTTCCTTATCGGCGCATTCATGTATATGCTCTCCGCCGCCAATACTTCCAAGATGGGATCGGCAAAAGAAATTATGCAGGATGCCTTGATCGGCCTCGTCCTCGCGCTCACATCCTATCTCATCCTCTATGTCATCAATCCTGATCTCGTGAATCTCAAACTTCCGACGGTTTCAATGCCAAGCACCAGCTCAACTCCATCGGGTGGCGCCCCAGCCTCAGTCACACCCCCAGCCGGAACCTATTCCCACACTGAGGCGGTTCAAGCTCTCTCGAGTAAGGGAATAAACACTTCAAGCTCCGGAAACTGCAGTGATCAAAACAATAAAAGCTGTACGAGCCTCGATGGAATACCAAAATCCACTATTGAAGATGTTGTCCGCCTCAAGGAAGGTACTGGGTGTCCAGTTACGGTTACTGGCGGCACAGAAGTTGGCCACAAAAGCCATGGAACAGGCCTTCCAGTGGTTGATCTCTCTGAAAATACATGTCTCGAGCAGTACTTTTCACAGAACAAACCTGTCGGCTATGATGTGACGAAAATCTGTGCCGATGGAACAAGTCAGGCAGCATCTTACAATTGCGGAAGCTATGTCGAGGCTCAAGCGCACTTCCATATCCAGTTCAATACCTAAAGAAAAGCTTTTCTCATGAAGACTTTTTTCTATATCTCGCTCTCCCTCTTCATTCTCACACTCATTTTTTTCGGAGTGTATCATTTCGCATATCGGAACAATCCTCTCGATCCGAAAACAGGAACGAGTGCTGTTCCTACCACCGATACCGACTTCGTGAATAAACCCGCCTCAGTTACACCGGTTTCGAAAATCGAAGCTATCATCAAAGAAAAAAATATCGGCGCTACAGCGCTAAGCGAGAAAGAGCTCGCGTATTTTTCTACCGAAGGACGCTCGCTGAAAAAACTCTCCTTGGAAAACCAAGAATCAAGCATCCTCATAGACCGCCTCCCGGGGACACCCGTCGAGGCTATTTGGGCGAACAACAGAAACCAATCACTGGTGCTCCTCGAAAATAATGGCCTGCGATGGCACCTTCTAACACTCTCTTCTGGGTCCATCCTTCCACTCAAAGAAAACCTCAAGTACCCATCCTTCTCGCATCTCGGCGACAAGATATTCTATCAATACACGACCACCTCGGGAACGGCGAGCATCAACATATCCAATCCGGACGGAAGCGACTGGAAAGAGCTTGTCGCACTCACCACCAAAAACGTCTTCACCTCGCCTGTCCCAAAGAGCTCCGACGTCTCCTTCTGGAATCGCCCAAATGGGCTCGAAAAAAGCCTTTTTCAAGCAACCTCATTCTCCGGGTCGAATACCCGCACCCTCCTCTCTGATCGTTTCGGCGGAGACTATCTCTGGTCTCCGGATGGCGAGAAAGTACTTGTCAGTTCCACGCAAGAGAAAGGTACTTCCAAAATAACGCTCGCTACCATCAACAAAAACGGCGGAGAATTCAGGTCGCTCGTCATCCCGACCATCGTCTCCAAGGCAGCCTGGTCTCTCGATGGGAAGATTCTCTACTACGCTCTCCCAGGATCCCTGCCAGACAATGTCGTTCTCCCAAATGATTATTTCTCAAAAAAACTCCTCACGGCAGATACGTTTTGGAAGCTTGATTTCGAAACCGGAAAAAGGGAACGTCTCATGGAGGGCAGTGAGATTGGCATCGAATTCGACAGCACTGATCTCTTCCTCTCCATGAAAGGAGATGCCCTCTATTTTCTCAATCGTCGTGATGGGAAGACCTATCAGATATCTCTGTAGATTGATACATACTGATCACGAAAGCAATTGCGAAGAAATATACGAGGTCATTCCGGAGAAAAGGAACGTCTGTCAATCCAATCAACAAAAAATAAACAGCGAGAAGAAATGGGAATGCCCGATATGGGCTCTCATTTTTTTTCTGCCAAAAATATTGTAAGGAAAGAAAAATCCAACGAGAAAAAATCAGTACGAATCCAATAAAAGTCAGTATCCCACCCTCGAGCCAGATATCGAGAAACATATTGTGTGGATGTGGAGCCGACCATTCAAGGTATGGCGGAAAATACCGTTGATACGCCAAATATTGGTCCTGAAAATTTCCCGGTCCGATGCCAACGATGGGGTGATCGACAATCATCCATGAGGCAGCATTCCAAATCATACCGCGTGAGGCGAGGGATGACCGCTCATCCATGGTATGAAGGCTTTCCCATTTATCCGGAGAAAGAAAGAAGAGCGCTCCAATAAAAAGAAGGCTTCCAAGAGAGAATATGCCTATTTGTTTTCGGGAAAAATACCCGCGATACCGAAACATCGCGATACCAACAACCGCCATCAGGGAAAAAATAACCATATACGACTGCGTCAGCAAAAGAAGCACAAGCATAAGAAGA
>JAUPUC010000064.1 GCA_030917745.1 Patescibacteria group bacterium
TTCCCTACTGGAAACAAATCCTCACCATGGCGGTCGAGGCCCAATCGATTTCCTCGCTCGGCTTCCTCGGTGCCGACATCGCCATCGATCGCGATCAGGGACCGGTGATTCTCGAACTCAATGCCCGTCCCGGCCTCTCCATCCAGTTGGCCAACTTCGCCGGACTCAAGGAGCGACTCGATCGGGTACGTGGCATCAACATCAAGACGGCGGAACGCGGGGTGCGCCTCGGACGCAATCTCTTCGGAGGTGAAATCGAGGAGGAAATCGAGGAAATCTCTGGTCGTCGCGTCATCGGCTGCATCGAAAAAGTAAAACTCATCGGGAAAAACGGGAAAGAAATAACCGTCGAGGCCAAAATAGACACTGGCGCCGATTCAACTGCTATTGACACTACTCTTGCCCGCGAACTTGGATTTGAATCAGTACTTGATTTTTTCGACACCATTCCTAAACCAAACTCTACCGAACGTATCGACCTCAAGAAAATCTCCGATGAATACGATGTGAAATACAAAAATGCTCATCCAGATCTCGTGGGCATTGCATTTACCCACTCTTCTAATGGATTTTCCATGCGTCCAAAAGCTGACCTGTCTTTTGTGCTCGATACTCTGGAAATTTCTGCTCGCGTATCGATTATCAATCGAGCCCATCTTGAATATCCAGTTATCATCGGACGCAAAAATCTCGGAAAGTTTCTTATCGATACAAACAAATAGTCTCTATGAAAAAAGTACTCATCCTTTTCGGGAAAAGCGACTGGGAAAAAGCCAAGCCATTTGCGAACAAAGATTACCAGTACTCATATGAGTTCTTCTATACGCTTTGCAAACAAAATGGCATACAGATGTACCGAGCGTCTTACGAGTGGTATGATTACGAAAACCATTTTTTTAAACATGCATGGATTTACGACGGACCAGGTGGCAACTGGAGCCGAACAGATAATGTATCACCAGATATCATCTACGATAAGACGAAAGGGCGGACAGAAGTGTATTATAAAAAAGAGCTCATCGGGGAAAACTTCCCTATTATCAACGACCTCACCTTCACTCGGATTATCGACGACAAATTCCTGACAGGACTGATCTTTGCCGAATGGTCGAAAGAGAATCATGTCGTCCGAAATCCAGAAGAACTCTCCCTTCATATCGGTAAAATATCAACTCCGCTCGCCGTACTCAAACCCATCTGTGACAGCGGCGGAAATGGTGTACAAGTCTTCGAGAAAACCGCCACCTCAAAAATTAGTTTCCACGGAGAACACATACTCCAGGAATTCATCGATTCCTCTCGTGGCGTACCCGGGATAAAAACCGGTCTTCATGACCTCAGACTCGTGTTCGTGAATGACTCCCTAATATACTCCTACATACGAAGCCCTCAACCCCACAGCTATCTCGCGAACCTCGCCCAGGGAGGCTCGCTTCTTATCGTTCCCGCGGAAAAACTCCCTGATTCGCTCACCCCAATCATCGAACATTCCCGAAAAACCTTCTCATCGTTCAACCCGAAGATCTATACTATCGATGTCATGTTCGACGAGACCGAGCGTCCCTGGGTGGTGGAACTCAATTCAATGCCAGGACTCTATTTCACTCCTGAAGAAAAACCCTCGATGGAACGGCTTTACGCGGAACTATTAACTGTCTTTCAAAATAAACTGGGGCAATACCCTAGCCCCGACACCCTGTTTTCGGCCGTGCCAGCGACCAAATCTTCCCTAAAAAATACCCCCGCAAGTACTATGAAAATTACTGTCATCTGCAAAAATACCGAGTGGCAGGTCCAAAAACTATGTGAAGCAGCTGCGGAACTCGGGTGCGATATTGACGTCAAGGACATCTCTACTCCAGGAATTCTCCCTGCCGATCTAGGCGATATCGTCATCTGGAGATCCTCTTCACTCGGATGCGGACCCGAACGGCTCGAGATGATGAGACTTATCATGATGAAACGGACACTTATCAACCGGTGCCTTGCACAACTTCCCCGGGCGACCGAAAAAGTCTTCCAGCAGGAATACGTTTCACAGAAAACCAAATGGGTACGATGTATCCCGACATTCGTATTCCATTCGGTCGACGAAAGGACGGAGGCGATAAAAAGCGGCCTCCTACGGTATCCGTTTATCCAAAAACCGAACAACGGATCAAAGGGGAAAGGGGTCGAGCTCATAAACAATGAGCATGAACTCGGTCAATTCACACAAGATATTCATCGGCAAGTCTACCAAAACTTCATCAGAAATTCGGGTGACTACCGGGCGTTTATCCTTGGAGGAAGGCTTCTTGGCGCCATCAAAAGAACCCCTGCAAAAGGAGAGTTCCTTAATAATATCTCACGCGGAGGACGCGCGGAGGTTGTCACCGACCCAAAGATCCTGTCCGAACTACGACGAATCGGCACAGTTGTCGCCTCGATTTTCGAGCTTTCTCTATGCGGAGTCGACATCATCTTTGATGAAGAAACCAGAACGTACTTCTTTTTAGAAGTCAACACCGTCCCCCAATGGAAAGGATTCCAGGAAGCAACCGGTATCGATGTCGGAAGAGAAATCATCCAATACGGTCAACGCCTCATAAGAAGGAGGGAATCTTCCTCCTTGCCGGAACTTATCTCCGAAGAATACCTTTCGCAGATGCGTTTCCTTGGTGAAAAGAAATTCCATTTCCTTTCGCGGATATTCCTCTGGAGCAACGATCCATCCCTCATGAAAAATCTGAATGAGCTCCAAAAAGAATACATCGGGATATCCCAGAGCGACCACCGAAAGATACTCCAAAAGATTTCTACCAGAAAGACTCTCCTCGAGACCCGTATGATCGCAAAAGAAAAACGGCAAGTCTTTTTCGAAAAATACCCAGATCTCGAACCGTTTTTGAATCTTCTTTTTAAAAATCTCTTCTCAAGGGAGATCTATGGGATAGATTTGCGTCCGCATATCCGGAAGATCGTTTCGGAAACCGAACTCATCGAGCTGAAAAACGCCCTGGAAGATGACCCTCAGGCAATGCAGGTGCTTTCGACTCATGCTATAAATTACCTCTACCTTGTCGACGACTACCTGCAGACACCAGCATCGCAGGTGAACCCAGAAAAATACTTCCAAATCGGAATCTCATCAACGGGTGAATCACTTAAGTTACGATTATACTTCTTCACCCACTGCATCATCGGGGCATCAAAATTCTACAGCACGAAAATCAGGCAGGCAGATCTGGCTATCTACACAAAGATGCTCCGTGCCGCCGAAAGCATCATAAAAGATGACTTCCAAAAAATATCACTCGATAACAAATTCGAGTTTCTGGTGTGCGCAAAAATATGCGGATACGTATCCGAGATTGAAGAACTCATCCTCTCGGAAGCGAACCGCTCACTCGCCCCAGACGGGAACTTCCTCATCGACACCGAAAATGAGACTGCTACCCCGGATGGCGGAAACGACTTCGTCGGAGCTGAACACCGGAATGTCCTCTATATTATGTCGCAAACCCCATTCCGTCCACACGATACCAACTCTCCATAATACGAAAATTGAGCTGCTCCACCCTCAGGCCCACGCTCTTTTTCCTTGAATTTTCCCCGTTTTTCCGCTATACTTCGGTTACTTTGGTAACTGTTTTTGTATGCGAAATCCTTTATTTCTGAGGAAAAAAGGCGCCCAGACCCCCGAGGAAGGGGGCCATCCTTCACGGACGAAAAAAATACTCCGGATTGCCCTCAAGCTCTTCGTGATATTTCTGATTCTCGGTTTTCTCACGACTGCCGCCCTTTTTGCATTTATCGCGAAAGATCTTCCAAGTCCTGGTAATGTCAATAACCGTTTCATTATTGAATCAACCAAGATTTATGATCGAACCGGTACTCACCTTCTCTACGAAGTGCACGGTGAAGAAAAGCGTACCATTGTCAATTTCCAAGATATTCCCGAGTCTGTTCGGGCTGCCACTATCGCCCTTGAAGATCAGAATTTCTATCATCACTTCGGCATTCAGCCAAAGGCTATTCTTCGTGCCGCATTGAAAGACATTATCACCTTCGATGCTGCCCAAGGAGCGTCGACCATCACTCAACAATTCATCAAAAATTCCCTCCTTTCAAACGAACGAACGCTTACGCGGAAAGTGAAAGAGGTAATTCTGGCACTCGAAGTGGAAGCTAAATTTGAGAAGGATGAAATTCTAGGCATGTATCTGAATGAAATCCCTTATGGATCAAATGCCTATGGTATCGAAGCGGCTTCCCAGAGCTTCTTTGGGAAGTCAGCTCGCGATCTCACCCTCGATGAAGCAGCTCTCCTTGCCTCTCTTCCAAGGGGTACCGCTTTTTACTCCCCGTACGGATCGCGCCCAGATCGAGTGGTAACACGCAAAAATTACGCTCTCAAACAAATGGCTAAACTTGGCTATATCACTGAAGATCAGGCCAATGAAGCCATTAATATTGATACCCTTCAGAAAATTAAGCCACAAAAACACATCATCGCTGCGCCACACTTCGTCATGTATGTACGAGAATACCTCCAAAACAAATACGGGGATCAAAATATCGAACAAAATGGACTCAAGGTCATCACCACACTTGATTGGGACAAACAGATAGCTGCCGAAGAAGCTGTCCGAACGAATGTCGAAAAAAACAAACGCTGGAAGGCTGCCAATGCCGCCCTTGTTGCTATTGACCCGAGAACCGGTCAGATTCTCTCTCTGGTTGGGTCAAAAGATTATTTCGGAACACCGGAACCGGCTGGTTGTATTTCTGGAAAAAGCTGTACTTTTGAGCCAAATTTCAATGTGGCTATCTCAGAGCGACAACCGGGATCTTCTTTTAAGCCCTATGTCTATCTGACTGCTTTTACCAAAGGCTATCTTCCAGAAACCCTTATTTATGACACCAAAACTCAATTTGAAACTGCCGAAGGAAAAAGCTACGAACCGAACAATTATGATGGCAAGTTCCATGGACCGATTTCAATCATGCGGGCACTTGGCGGATCATTAAATGTTCCTGCGGTAAAAACGCTTTATTTGGTCGGTGTCAAAGATGCTATATCTCTCTCAAAAAGTCTCGGGATTACCGATCTGAATCGTCCCGATCAGCTCGGCCTTTCTCTGGTGTTGGGCGGCGGAGAAGTCAAGCTTCTCGACCACGTCAATGCCTATGCTACTCTCGCAAACAATGGCATTAAGCATGAAAAAACCGCCATCCTTCGTGTTGAAGATTCCAAAGGGACGGTCCTTGAAGAATACACGGAAAATCCGGGCGAACAAGTTGTCGATCAAAAATACATCGCCATGCTTGACTCTATTATGACAAACAATGAAAATCGCGCCTGGGTCTTCGGGGAGAATAGTCCACTCGCCTTCAAAGATCGCCTTGTGGCCGCAAAAACAGGGACCACAAACGAATTTCGTGATGGATGGACCATCGGATACACCCCTTCACTCGCGGTAGGTGTCTGGGCAGGAAACAATGATAATAGCCCCATGACTGAAGGAGCGGATGGTGTCAATGTCGCCGCTCCGATTTGGCGTGCCTTTCTCGATAAAGTCCTCATAAATACCGCTACGGAAGAATTCCCAAAGTACAATCCTGAGGATGAGATTGGGGATGGGGATGGACAAACCAATAAACCAATGCTCTCAGGAAAACTTGAGCAAAAAGAGAATCTGAAAGTCTGTGAGATACCAGGGGAGAAAAATAAGTACTGCAGAGCTAATAAATACTGTCTCAGTAAAGATACCGAGAAAAAAGACTTTATCAGCCCCCATGATATCCTCTTTTACGTGAATCGTGAGGATCCCCGAGGGCCTACCCCTGACAAACCCGACCGAGACTCTCAGTACAAAAACTGGGAAAAGGGCGTCAAAGACTATTATTCAGATAAAAAAGGCATCGTACTCGATGAACCACCAAAGGACGAATGCAAAGAAAGCGACTTCGGTGGTCTTGAACCAAAGATACGGTTTAGTGCTGCCGGATCATACAGCTCTCAAGACATTACCCTCACTGTTTCTGTTGATGCACCATACGGGGTACGTTCAGTAAAATATTCTCTTGATGGAGATGAGATTGGCTCAACCTCATCAAAACCCTATTCTCTTAAATATTCAGTCCCGACTGACAAAAATGGTTCGAGTTTTACGGTTTCCGTTGAAGTGACCGATGACAATGGAAACACTTCTTCGGACTCGGGAAAAATTCAGGTGAATTTCTAGAGTTTTCAACCCACACCTACTCACTACCCACGTCTAAAGGTAATACGTTTTACCGGCTCTCCTCCTAAAAAAACATTCACCGTCTGTTGAAGCTTTTCTTTTTCGAGAAGCAATTCATTAAGCCAAAGCGAGCTCCTAACCCGAATAAGAAGAGTCCCTTCCACCCACTCTTCTGGAAAAATATTTTCTCTTCCCTTAAAACCATACCACTCACCTATTATTTTCTCGAAGGCAAAAAAAACCGTTTTATCATCCAGTTTTCTCTCTTCTTTTTCCCACCCTTTCTTTTTGATTGCTAAGTCCTTTAGTGAACGCATAGATTCATTCCCCTATTTTCGAACCGGCATCATTATATACAAATATTGCAATTTCTCATTTTCCCCTTCCATTTCCCGTAAAACTACTGGCGAGGTAGCATTGTTAATATGAAAAACAACATACTCTCCCTTCAGAGCATTTAACCCCTCAAGAACATATCGCGGATTAAACGTAAAAATTTTCTCCGTATCCTCTCCTGATTGGTTTTCAATCCGAACACGAGCCTTGTTCTGACCCACCTCTTGAGAAACAGCCTCAATACTACACTCTGGAGCACCCACAGAAAACCGTATCGTTATTTCTCCTGCGTTATACGAAGAAAGAACACTGGTAATTTTTACTGCTCGGATAAGCTCATCTCGTTTCATTTGATATGTTGAGAGAAAAGATGTGGGGATAATCTGTTTATAATCAGGATATTTCCCATGTATAAGCCGAGAAACAATTTTTATTCCATCAACCTCAAAAAATACCTGATTTTCTTCAACAGCCACAAATACCTCCTTGCTTTCCGAGGTGATAATACGGAGTAATTCCTGACAAGTAGCACTTGGAATAATAAATGACTGCGCTGATTGTGTTTTATAAGGAAGTTCGAATATTTGTTCAGCCAACCGAAAACTATCTGTAGCGGCCAAATAGAGAGATTTTTCCTCAAAAGAAACATTTACTCCAGTTAATTCCATTCGTGATTCATTCTGACTCACACAAAAAAGTATCTGGGAAAGAGCATTCCTAAAAAGCTGAGCTGGAAAAACGAAAGGATATTCCGCTCCCTGGAAACAGGGAATAATAGGGAAATCTTTCCCATCCATTCCTTTAATTTTCCCTTCATACTGGGAACTCTGAATAATAAGCGATACTTGATCAGTTTGAAGATTTAAAATATCGCCCGAAGGAAGATTGTGTATAAAACTTCCAATCAGCTTTGCTGGTATCGTTATTTTCCCCTCTTCTTCTATTTTTGCCCCAATATTTACCACCACGCCAATTTCAAGATTTGTAGCTGAAAGCTTTAGACGACCATTCTCAGCCTCAATAAGAATATTACTCAGTATAGGGAGTGTTGATTGTTTCCCGGTAATACGTTCAAGATAGGTTATTGATCGAGAAAGGTTTTCTTGGGTACAGATGAGTTTCATAAGAATATGTTCTAAAAATTACTGAGTGACCCTTGTATCTTAATAGGAGTAAAAAATTTATTTAAAAAAGAGTTTATTACTATTAGAAGTGTGTATAAGTGTATAAGTGTATTTTTTGTTTCTGGGGAAGGAAATATGAGGGGAGATACTTGGATGATAGAAAAGGAAAATATGAGGATAAGAATGAGTGTGATAGAGAATGGGGAGAAAGTGTTGTATTTTTTCCACAGGTATTATGAATTCATAAGGGAGATATACAGTTTTTAAATGGTTTTATACAGGATTATCCACAGGTATCATAGTAAAGGCGTTCTTTTAAGGTGTTGATTTCTTCCTTGAGTCGGATATTTTCATGGAGACCCTTCTCTATTTTTTCACAAGCATGGAGCACGGTAGTGTGATCTCTCCCCCCTAAGGCAGATCCAATGGAAGCGAGCGACATTTGGAGTTCATTGCGAAGGAGATACATAATCATCTGTCGAGAATGTACTATTTCTTTTTTCCGCCCTTTTTTAATCAGATTTTCTTCAGAAACACCATAATAATCAATAATGACGCGAAATATATCCTCAGATTTGATACTTTTTCGGTTGTTTTCTATAAGTTGCTCTAAAACGCGTGTTGTAACAGCGAGGGTGGTAGGTATTTTGTGGAATTCTGAGAAGGCATGCACTCTATTAAGCGCACCCTCGAGTTCACGAATGTTTTGGGTGATATGCTCAGCAATAAACCGGATTGATTGTTCATCAATAGGAATATTGCGTTCATGAGCCTTCGCTTCAAGTATGGCGATGCGAGTTTCGAGGTTTGGACGACTAATATCAGCAATCATACCACCTTCAAAACGGGATCTGAGTCGATCCTCAAGTGTGGCAATAGCTTTTGGTGGGCGATCGCTTGAAATAACAATTTGTTTATTGAGTTGATAGAGCGCATTAAAAATATGAAAAAATTCGATTTGAGTCTTTTCTTTCCCTGAAAGAAATTGGACATCGTCAATGATAAGAAGATCCATTTGTTGATAGTATTCCTTGAATTGATCGGTTTTCTGGTTTTTAATAGAGTCAATTAACTCTGTAGTAAAGCGTTCTGAAGTAATATATTTGATTTTCTTCTCTGGGAAACGCTGGGATATTTCATTACCGATGGATTGCAGGAGATGTGTTTTGCCGAGTCCAACTCCCCCGTAGATAAAAAGTGGATTATAAATAGTTCCTAAATTCTGAGAAACAGCGTAACAAGCCGCTTTTGCGAGTTCATTATTCTCGGCTACAATAAAGTTTTCAAAAAGATATCGCGTGTTGAGGTTAGTAATATGTGGTTTTTCTTGTGAGAATTCGAGTTGCGGACGAACAATAGGGGTCTCCACAAGTTTTTTCCGTAAGAATCCATCAAGAGAAGGTCTTTGTATCGCATCAAGAGTGCGTATGGATTCACGCGGAAAAGCGGGTGTGATTGGTTTATCTGGAGTAATTTGACAATGAATCTCCGTAATTTCTCTTTGCGCAGCATGAAAAGCTCGAAGAAGGTAATGATTATACTTATTTTCCAACCATTCCTTCGCAAAACCATTTGGAACACCAATAATCACCTTCCCATTCTCCAGTGAAAGAATAGAGGTGTTTTTAAACCAGGTAACGAAGTTCGCTTTAGAAATAGAAAGCTCTATCTGATCAAGAACAGCCTTCCAAAGTTCTTCGAGTGAGAGAAGATCTGAATTATCCACAAGTACACATTTACCATTAAGAAATAGCGTTAGCGAGAGGTTTGGAAGGGAGTTTTTCTGAGTAAGTGGCATTATAGCATGCGATTTCCGTCTTTTCCAGTAAGCGTTTTTCTGAGGCTTTGTGTATAAGATCCGTATATCGTGGATAACACCAAGACTTGATTTTTTTTTGAAAGGCTGATAGAGTTGTCAAGTACTTGAATTAAGGGTATTGCTATGAAGCGTACGTATCAGCCGAAAACTCGTCGTAGAACTCGTCGCCATGGCTTTCTTAAGCGCATGAGTACTGCCGATGGAAGGAATGTTATTAAAAGCCGCCGACGAATTGGACGAAAAAGACTAACCATGGTCTAAGAGAATCCGCATGCTTTCGTCAGCAAATAGACTACACAAAGAGGACGTTGATGGGGTTTTCCGCGCAGGAAAGCCTCTTTTCGTCATGAATATCGGTGTTCGTTTTCAAAAAAACAATCAAAAAACAACGAAATTTTCCTTTCTGATTGGGAAAAAATATGCCAAAAAGGCGATTGAAAGGAATCGGTTTAAACGCCTTGCTCGAGAGGCGACCCGTTCACTTCAAAAAAACTGGCCAGAAGGGTATAATATAGTTGTTTTTGTAATAAAAAAACCAGTGAGTCTTTCAAAAGAAGCGTTGGCGCTTTCCTTGTCTTCGATTTTTGGAAAAATTCGTTAAAGTAGTATATACATTATGTTCAGCACGTTTTTTCATGAGGTTTTTTATAAGCCGCTTTATAATGTGATTATCTTTTTCTATGATATCGCCTGGCATGATTTTGGTATTGCGATTATTCTTACCACGGTTTTACTCAAAATTGTGCTGATTCCACTCACAAATAAGCAAATTGAGTCACAGAAGAAACTTCAGGAAGTGCAACCAAAGATTAAGGCTCTGCAAGCGAAATATAAGGACAACAAAGAGCGTCAAACAAAGGAGATAATGAACTTTTATAAAGAGAATAAGGTGAATCCATTTGGGGGGTGTTTGCCTTTGATTATCCAGATGTTTTTCTTTTTTGCTATTTATCGGATTATTTTTAATACATCAGGAAGCGGATTCATTGTTAATGGCTCTGACATGTATTCTTTCCTTTCACATCCCGAGTCAATTAATCATTTATTTCTCAACTTTTTAGATCTCACGGCACCAAGTATAGTGTTGGCTGTTATGACGGCTGTGGCGCAGTATGTTCAGTTGAAAATGATGATTAAGAATCAGCCGAAACAAGAAGAAAATACTTCTGGAGAGCCAGACATCGCATCAATAATGAATAAGCAAATGGTTGTTATCATGCCCGCCATGATTCTTATTTTTGGTGTCACTTTGGCTTCAGCGTTGATATTGTATTGGTTTGTTTCGACACTCTTTATGATTGGACAGCAGCAGTATATACTCAATATTCAGAAGACAAAGCAACAGATAATCGCGTAATGAAAGTATGTCTATGCAAGCGACGCCAGAGGATGTTCAGGATATTCGAGATTTAGCGATGGAGTTAGCAGAAAAGCTTGGTTTTGAGGCTGAAGTAACTATTTCTGATGATATTCTGGAGGAAGGCGCCCTTCGGGTCGCTTTTTCAGTGAAGGAAGATCAGCATTTTTTAATCGGACAACGAGGAGCTAATCTTGCGGCCTTACAGCATCTTTTCCGAGCTTTATGTCGGAAAAAGGGGAAATCTCTTCTTGGCGTGACACTCGATATTAATAATTACGTCAAGGAAAAAGAAGCGCTCCTTTTTCAAGATGTGGATAAGGCAGTCGAAGAGACACTGGCTCAGAATGCTTCTGTCGCTCTCCGACCGATGTTTTCTTTTGAAAGGAAGTTGGTGCACCGGTATCTTTCGGGGCATCCAAAGGTACGAACTGAAAGTGCTGGTACTGGAGAGCAGAGAAAGATTTTCATTCGTCCAAAGATTTCGACTGATGACGTGTCAGAAATCGGAGAATAGAGTATTCTAGCAACATGGCCATTGCACGTAAACTCGCTTACAACGTGATTTTTAATTCTCTACTGAAGGTGGTATCAACAGTGGTACTATCGCTTTTTCTCGTTCGGTTGATCACAGGATATCTTGGACAGGAGGGATTTGGGAAATACGCGACAGTGTTGGCATTTTTCTCGTTTTTTTCTGCTATTGGAGATCTTGGGCTCGGACAAGTAACAGCTCGAGAGATCTCAAAAGAGGGTGCTCACGAAAGAAGAATCCTCGGAAATGTAGTTGGTTTGCGACTAGTGAGCTCGATACTCCTGATTGTGATGGCTCCGGCTATTATTTTCTTCTTTGACTATTCTCTCGAGGTGAAATGGGGTATTTTGATTGTCGCCTGCGCGTCCCTGTTTAGCTCCTTGTCTTTCGTGATGAATAGTATATTTCAGAAACGGATTGCAATGGATCGGGTCGCGATGGTTGAGTTTGTTGGGAAACTCATCCAGGTAGGTCTCATAGCGCTTATTGTGAAATTTGATTTGGGTTTTCTGCCGATTGTGTTTTCTGTGCTAACGGCCCTGGCCTTCAACATCATCACGGTATTCATAGTGAGTCGTAAGTTTGTGCGTTTTTCCCCACAATTTGACTTTCTATTCTGGAAAAACTTCTTAAAAGAGTCTTTGCCAATGGGGGCGACAGCCATCATTACTTTTGCTTATTTTAAAACAGATACGATCTTACTTTCTCTATTTCAGCCAAGCGCTGAGGTAGGTATCTATAATGTTGCTTACAAAATCATCGAAAATCTCGTTTTTTTCCCTGCCATGCTTGCTGGTTTGATTCTTCCTTTGCTTGCGCGATATTTTGTTTCCGATAAGCTGAAATTTAGAGAAATTGCCAACAAAACCTTTAAAGTATTTGTCATTATTGTTCTTCCTATTGTCATCGGAACTGTATTTCTCGCGAAAGACATTGTATATATTATTAGTGGACCTGAATTCTCTGCCTCAATTCCTGTACTTCGCATCTTGGCATTTTCTTTGGCATGTATTTTCTTTGGGCATTTTTTCAATATGATTCTTATTGTGGGTCACATGCAGAAAAAGCTTATGCAGGTGTTGCTTTTTGTAGCAGCTTTTAATATTACCCTCAATCTATTCGTTGTATCCCGCTATTCATACTTCGGAGCTGCTACAGCCGCTGTCTTGACTGAGGGATTAGTGGTTTTACTCACTGGTTTCTTAGTCTATCGAAACCTTCATTTTTTCCCGCGATTCATTGGGGCTGGCAGAGTTATATTTTCCGCGGTTGGTATGGCGATCGTTTTATATTTTCTCTCGCATGCCTCGTTTATTATTGCTGGGGGTGTTGCTTCGGCGGTGTACGTTGGCTTGTTGTGGCTCACAAGAGCTATTTCCTCTGACGAGGTAGCCAGTCTCTTCGCGAAAGGAGATGATGAAAGAGGAGAAATCCAAGTTATTCCCTAATATTTGCCTTGAACGGGCATACCTTTTGAGATGACCATGCGCCCTTGTTGTAATCAGTGAGAGCGTGTATGTGGGAATTTTTTCGAGACTCGTTTGGGTTTTAAAGAAGAAATTATGGAGCAAAATACAAAACCAGAGATGGTGGCAGCCATTCTCGTCAATTATGAAAGTGGAGATGATTTAGTGGCTGCGCTTTGGTCGTTGTCACAATTAGAAAAGGCCCCGGATGTATTAATCGTTGTTGATAATGCCTCCCAAGACAACTCGCTTTGTTTAGCAGAGAAGGACTTCCCTCGACTTATTGTGATCCGAAACTCCGAGAATGTTGGATTCGCAAAAGCAGTCAATCAGGGGCTAAGAAAAGCAGGAGAATCACAAGCAACACATGTCTGGTTGTTTAATCCAGACGCTCGAGCGAGAGAAAACGCTTTGTCTGAGCTTATTTCTGCCACACGGAGTATGCCTCAGGCGATTTTTTCACCGGTTATTTTTGATAATCAGGGAAGAGTATGGTTTTCTGGAGGGCGCCTCTCTTGGTGGCGCATGCGAGCTGTACACCGGAAGACAAGGTCTTTACAGAGCGAAAATGAAGACTTTTTGACTGGTTGTGCACTCTTTATCCCCATGCAGGTTATCAGTATCGTAGGAGAGTTTGATGAGAATTTCTTTCTGTATTACGAGGATGCTGATTTTAGTGTTCGAACGAAAAACGCGGGCTTCCAGTTGCGGGTGGTTCCCGAATCTAGAGTTGATCATGCAGAGGAAAGCCAAAATAATCCTCAGAAAGTCTACTATCTGGTGTATTCTGGACTTTTTTTCTTTTTTAAGCACGCATCGGGCGTAAAAACAGGATACTTGAGAATGTATGCTACAATACGAAGGCTAAAAAATTGGTTGGATTGCTTACTTTGGGGAGGGAAGGAAGCTGCTCTGGTACAGCAGGCTTATGGAGATTTTTTCCGAAAAACACGCTAACCCGAAATATTCTCTTATCACCGTGAATTATCGGAGTATTTCCGCACTCGGACGGATGTTTCGGAGCCTTCCTTCAGATTTTTTCTTAGACGGGGAAATATTGGTCGTGAATAATGACCAAGCCGAATCTGCTCTTTTGGGAAAGATGTTCCAGGGTGTACGTGCTGTCCGTATCCTCGAAACAGGTAGGAACACTGGGTTTTCTTGTGCCTGCAACTTTGGCGCTTCGGTGGCGAGAGGAGAAGTTCTTGTGTTCCTGAATCCAGACGTTCGGTTAAACTCGTCCTCTTTGAATGCATGGCTCAAGGATTCCCTGGAGAGTACGAAGGTGATTATCGCTCCTATTCTTCTTCAGCATGGCGTTGAAGAACCATGGAGTAACGGTTGGATTGTTTCCCCTTGGAGTATTCTTCTTCAGAATATTTTTCCATTTTCGAAGGGGTGGTCTTTTCTTGCTCACAAATCTCTTGGCTGGGTAAGTGGGGCAGCATTCGCAATCAAAAAAGCAGACTTCGATTTCCTGGGTGGCTTTGATGAAGCGTACTTTTTATATTATGAAGATGTTGATTTGTGTCGTCGAGCCAAAAAAGAGGGTTTCATCATCCGGAAGAATCAGCAGGTGTGTTTTTCACATCGCGGCGGCGGAAGTCACGATAAAGGGAAAGAAAAACAGAAACAAGCATATTTTGATTCGCAAGATCGATATATCAGAAAGCATTATGGTTTTGTTTGGTGTTCTCTGCTTCGATTCTTGCGCTCGTGTCGATTCTTTTCCCTTCGTATTGTATGCTAATCCTGCGACTTTTTCTCTTCCTTCTCCCACTTCAGTTTGCCCTATCACCCGTAGAGGGAGTTGATCTCCCTTTGGCGCGAGTTTTGTCTGTAGCAATTTGCACAGGGTGGTTTGTGTGGGGTACGTGGAGGCTTTCGATACGGATTCAGTGGAGTTTGCAGTCCGCCCTTTTCCTTTCCTTCTGGTTTTTCCTTGGACTCTCTGTTTTTTTTGCGAATGAGATATCGTGGGCATGGCGCAAGTTATTTTTTCTGGTTTCGTTTTTACCGCTCTATTTCGTATTTCTTGAGCAATTAAGTGGAAATAGGTATCGAAGTATCATTCTTGCCCAGTCTTTTGTTCTTGGGGCCTTTTTTTCAGCCTTGGTTGGCTGTATACAGGGAGCTCTCCAGTTTTTTGTATCGGTGGAAACGCTTTTTTCCTGGTGGACCAAAGACATACTCCCCTTTTTTCTTGGAGAGGCATTTTCTGCTGTTGTGGCTGAGTACCCAAGTCTTCTGGTCAATCTTTCTGGGGTGACTGTTATGCGTGCTTCAGCTTTCTTCCCTGATCCCCATATGCATGCTTTTTTCCTTGGTCTCGCTCTTCCTATCGCGGTATTTTTTGCATGGTATGAAAAAAGAGTGTTGTGGAAGTGGATAGCAGGTGTTATTTTAGTGGCAGATTTACTGACTTTTTCTCGAGGAGCATATCTTGGACTAGCATGTGCTTTTTTGGGATTTTCTCTCTATTACCTTCTCTCTTATCGGAATATCAGTATGAGGAAGCTTTTTGTTAGCACTTCTTTTATAGTCATCTTCTTCTCATTCCCAAATCCGGTAACTCAGCGGTTTTGGTCAAGTTTTTCAGCGGAAGACGGCTCTGTGTCAGCGAGACTCAGTCTGTATGAAGAGGCTGTGACACATATAGGAGAACGCCCATGGATAGGAGTAGGACTTGGAAACTACCCTTTAGTTGTGAAGCCGTCAGCCGATCGACGTGATCCGATATATGTACACAATCTCTGGCTTGATTTGATGGTCGAAATAGGAATAACTGGTACCTTGTTTCTCCTTCTTTTTTTCTTTCGAACAATATGGGTCTCATATGCGCAGGGTAAACAGAGGAAAAAAAGCTTTCACCTAGCTGTTTTTTGTTCATTATTGATTTTTTTTGGACATTCATTGGTTGAAAACCCTCTCTTTTCCGTTCAAGTATTACCGGTTTTCCTTTTTATTTTGGCACTTGGAAATACGTCTTATGATCGCTAATAAACCCTTTTTCGTTTTACTGGTATGTATCTGGCTTTTACCTTTTGCCTCAGTGCAATTACTTCCCTTTGGCATCCCTCTTTACCCAATTGAAGCCGTTTTATTGGTAGCAAGTCCCTTCTTGCTTGAGAGAAGGATAAGAAATATTTTTCAAACCCGAATTACGCGGAATATTTTCATTTTCGCGCTTATATTATGCGGAGGAATAATCACCTCTTTTCTCTCTAACCCCGAAACATTGATCGGGCTTGGTCAGATCAAGAGCTTTTTTTTCTTTCCTATTCTGCTGTGGCTGGTTGCCACCCCCATCCTCAGTGAGTTTGAATGCCGAAAGCGTGTGTTTTGGCATTTACGTTGGATGTTTCTGGCGACAGCTGTCTGTGCGGCCACGAGCGTGTTCTTTGGTGGACTGACTTATGATTATCGCTTAAGCGCCTGGTTTCAATCGCCGAATCTCCTCGCCCTCTTCTTGCTACCCGGAGTGATACTTTGGTGGGCATACATGCTTTTGAAAGAAAGGATATTTGTATATGAGGGTATATTTTGGGCAATTATGACTGGAGTATTTGTAGCCACCCAGTCGTACGGTGCTTTTGTTGCCGCTTTCGCGGCGATACTGTCTTTTTTGTGGATATCTCGTGCATATGTGCTTTGGAAGCGTCCTGTATTCAAAATTATGCTGATCGGTCTCTTGTTGATTGGTACGGGCATCTTTTTAGGTGGCGGAGGAGCGGGAATAACAAAGTGGACACTCCTTATCACGGGCGATGAACGTTCATCTCTCTCGTCTAGAGAGATGATTTGGCGGTCAGCATGGAAAATGATACAGGATTCCCCTGTATTTGGTATTGGTCCGGGACGTTTCCAGGAGGTTTATCTTGAATATCAACGCTTTTATCCCCCATACCTCGAATGGGCCGTTCCGCATCCACACAATCTGTTTTTGTCATTTTGGCTTTCGTCAGGAATTTTTGGTGTATTCTCAATTGTTTGGCTTTGTTTATTCCTTTTCTATTCGATGAGGCAGATATCCTGTAAAACAGAAAAAGCACTGATTGGAGCGCTTTTCTTAGGAGTGTTCGTTGTAGGGTTGTGGGATGTCCCGTATTTTCGAGCTGAATTTTGTTTTGTCTTTTGGTTGACACTCGCTTTATTTTCAGGAATGGTGCTCCGGAAGAAATAATTTTGGTTCAGTAGTATGAAGTAGGGGTTTCGGGTGTTTAAAATTCTATTTTATACAGTTTTTGATTTTTTCGTTCAATAAAGTAGAGCGCATCTTCTTTGAATGAAAGGAATAAATCGCTGGCATCATAAG
>JAUPUC010000076.1 GCA_030917745.1 Patescibacteria group bacterium
TCGATTTCCTTGATGAGCTTCGGATCGCCCTTCAGCGCTGCCTTAGCGGTTTCACGTCCCACTCCCAGTTTTACCTCACCAAAAGAATAGGAATTACCCGCTTTCTTGATGATGCCGCACAAAACCGCCGTATCGAGCAAATCTCCTGCCTGTGAAATTCCTTCATTGTACATGATATCAAACTCAGCCACCCGGAATGGCGGAGCGACTTTGTTCTTCACCACCTTGGCTTTCACCCGATTGCCGACGACCATTTCGCCCTTCTTAATCTGTGCGGCACGTCTCACATCAATGCGTACCGACGCATAGAACTTGAGCGCCTGACCACCAGTCGTCGTTTCCGGATTCCCGAACATCACGCCAATCTTCATACGAAGCTGATTAATGAAAATCACAATCGTATTGGAACGCGCGATAATCGATGTCAATTTCCGAAGCGCCTGAGACATGAGGCGCGCCTGTCGACCCATGTGCTGATCCCCCATCTCACCTTCGATTTCAGCCCGTGGTACCAATGCGGCCACAGAGTCAATCACAATCACGTCGAGCGCGTTCGAGCGCACCAATGTCTCCACAATATCCAATGCCTGCTCCCCGCTATCCGGCTGTGAAATGAGAAGATCATTAATATTTACTCCGATACGCTTGGCGTATTCCGGATCAAGCGCGTGTTCAGCATCAATAAATGCCGCTGTGCCACCCATTTTCTGCGCGTTCGCAATGACATGCAGTGTCAACGTCGTTTTACCGGATGATTCTGGGCCATACACTTCGATGATACGTCCGCGTGGCATCCCTCCGATACCGAGCGCGATATCAAGTGATATCGATCCAGTAGGGACCACTTCGACGTCCACCTTTTTAATCTCGCCGAGTTTCATGATCATCCCCTCGCCGAATTTTTCCTTGATTTCATCCACCACGCTGTCTATTCCCTGCTTCTTCTCACCCGTTTTTGCTTTCGCCATATCATTTCTTTTCACGTGAATTATCCTGCGATACCTCTCTTATTATAGATGTTCAGCGTTCCGGAGCAAAGAGGACGTCCTGAATCGGCTGTTCTTCAGAAGACAGCGCTCGTGGGGATTCAGATCCAACTTCCACATAGGTTGCTTTTCCATTGTCCGAAGAAACCGAAATTTCCTGATCTGCCATAAATTCTTTGCGCTCTCCAATCATCAATTGCCCATTCCATACCCTCACACCGTCCACAAGCACCGTCACGGCCACAACTTTCTCTGGGGCACTGACTATCACGCGTATCCGATCATTCTCTTCCGGAATAACTGGCGATTCATTGTAAGCCGCCTGCTCTGGAGTAAAAATGGCTTCCACAGTCAATGTTTCCGTTCTTTCCTTTCCAAACCGGTTGGCTGCCGAGATAACTAATGTATTGAGTCCCGGCTGAAGCAAGAGCTTTTCGATAAATTTTCCTTCTGTATCGATAAGCACTGGCTGCCCATTGATTAAGACGCGTGCACCCCGATCAGTCTCACCTCGCACGACAATATCAGTCTGAGAAACCACTTCCTGATCTCTCGGTTCCACCAGTACCAGCCTCGGAGCGGAAATAAAAGTATGATATTCACGAACCAGGTATAACACGACTCCACCCAGCGCCAAGATAATACAGATAGTCCACACTGTTTTTGTCGTGACAATCAGTGTTGGCCACCGCATACGGGTGGAATCACTTTTTGAAGGAGCCTTTTTTTTCAAGCTGATCTGAATATTCCGTTCGCGCTCATACATCCGAAGAATCGCTTCCTCGTCACAACCAAGATATCGCGCGTAACTCCGGAGAAATCCTCGCACATAGACATCCGCGGGTAAGCTCGAATAAGAACCACTTTCAAGCGCTTCAAGATATTTGACTTGAATTTTAATCGATCGAGATACGTCCAACAGGCTCTTTCGATGTTCCGTGCGAAACTTCTGCAATTTTTCGCCAAGAGTCAGTGACGCCACTTTTTTTCTGGTAAATCCGCTTTCTATCATATCCTGCCTTTCCCATTGATGATCAAAATAGTCCGTTTTTAGAGAGCGAATTTTAGGCCTGCCATTTATCCCGCTCCGCCTGATCACGCAATGCGTCATCACCATACGCAGGAGCATCGGATACACCCGGAGTCGCTACCATATCGCGACCGATCAGTATTTGTTTTTTCCCATCCACCATACCCACGACTCCTTCTTCTTCTAAAATATGCATCAATCGAGCGGCTCGTGGATACCCAATTCCAAAAGCAGTCTGCAAAGATGTTGTCGAAGCCTTCTGCGATCGAATGAAAAGGTCTCTCGCTTGATCAAATAGCTCATCTTTCTCGCCATCACCACTAAAGCTCCCTTCATTCCCAGCGCTCACTCCTGCGGTAATATCATCCTCCAAGCTGTCTTCCTCACCCCAGGCCTCTTTCTCTTTACGCCAGTGATTGGTCACCCGACGAACTTCATCTGTTGAAACATAGACTCCCTGAAGACGTTTGGTTTCCCCATTCGGAGCCACATACAGCATATCTCCATTCCCAAGCAGCTTCTCAGCCCCACCAGTATCAAGTATCGTTCGAGAATCCACCTGCGATGAAACTTGAAAAGCGATTCGGGTTGGCAGGTTGGTTTTAATCAGCCCGGTAATCACTTCAACACTTGGTCGCTGAGTCGCCAAAATAAGATGGATGCCCACCGCACGAGACATCTGAGCCAAACGGACAATTTTGGGTTCCACTTCTTTCCCGTGCGCCACCATGATTTCCGCCAATTCATCAATCACGATCACAAAAAATGGTAATGATTCCAAATCAACCTCCCGTACTGCGCCGGTTCGCTCATCAACTTCCACTTTCTGATACCCATCGCGGCATAACTCATGATACGCGGGAAGATCACGTACATGCACGGCTTCAAGTAATTTATACCGACGCTCCATTTCGCTGATTGCCCACTGGAGAGCATTGACCACCTTTTTCCCGTCAACCACGACATCTGTTTTGAGATGGGGAATACCTTTATACATGGAGAGCTCTACTCGCTTCGGATCAACAAGTATCAATTTCACTTCATCCGGGGAATTCTTATACAAAAGCGAAGTGAGAATAGCATTCACACACACGCTTTTTCCTGATTTCGTCCGCCCAGCTATCAGAAGATGCGGCATTTCTCCAAGATCCGCAAAAATACTCTTTCCCGTGACGTCTTGCCCGATACCCAAGAGGAGAGGAAATTTAGAATCACGAAATTCCCGATTCTCGATAATTTCGCGCATCCGCACCATTGCCTTCGACTTATTGGGAATTTCAATACCGATATAGGATTGTCCTGGAATGGGCGCCTCAATGCGCACCGACTCCGCCGCTAATGCCAAAGCGAGATTATTCGAAAGACCCGTAATACGAGACAGCTTCACCCCGGCTCCCGGACGAAAGGTATAACGCGTCACAGTCGGTCCAACCGTTACTTCTCCTGGCTCAACCTCAATACCGAAATGTTTGAGCGTGCTCATTATGACGTGCTTCGAACGGTCAGTGTCTCCCCCCATAGCTTCACCCGATTTTGATTCCAAAAGTTCGGTCGAAGGCTTAATCCAGTTAGCTCGCGGTCGACGACGACGTCGTTTGGTTAATGTCTCAGGCATGATATCCTCGGCATCGTGATCGAGCATCAGGTCTCCTTCCTCGTCAGCATTCATTTCTCCTTCACTCTGAACTCTACTCTCTAACGACTCCTGATTTTTTTCATCCTCATGAAATCGAAGACTCTCAATATTGCCGTCCATCAGTGATTCTTCCGAAAAAGAAACGAGTTCTGGAGACGCGTTCTCCATCTCTAAGCCCTGTTCCCTATTTCCCTCTGATTGATCTGGATCAAGAGTATCGCCCTCAGCTTTGGTCATATCGGATGCAAATACCTGTTCTTCCAATGTATCAGGAGTATCCCCTGCTTCTGTCTCTTTTTTCGACAACGCAAAGCGAGTATGTATCAATTCAAACCAATGTATCAGAGAAACATTGAAAGCGGCAATCACTCCAATCAAAAACAGCATCAGAAGAATCACTCCACCAGCCAGTCGGCTGGTTAGCCCAAGCAAGAGCGAAGCAAAACCATACCCGATAAACCCACCTCCATGCCCAGCTTTTGCCAGCGACAACAAGTCGGCATCAGAATTTCCTGAGAGGAGATGAGTAAATCCAAGAAGAGAAATAAAAGCGATCAAAAGACCTATGTATTTAACCGCATCAGCCAGTGTTGTTTTGCGACGAGTCAAAAACATAATCCCCGCCACCATCAATATCAGTGGGAACGGCCATTTACCGAATCCAAACAGCATTCCCATTCCATCATCAAGCCATTCACCGAGTTTACCAGCCGCATCCATATACCCAAGGATAAGAATCAGCGAAAAAGCGAATAGCAAAACCGCCGCAATGCTCCGCTTGGCATCACTGTGCAAAATATCCGAAAAACGGAAACCCTCTTCTGTCGCTTCCGGTTCTTTGTCGGCTGTTTTCTTTTTTCCCATACAACTCTCAGTATAGACCATCCCGATCGAAAGAAAAACACTCGGCGACCGATCTCTCAAGACGATAGAACCGTCTCGCTTCCCCTGTCTTCCTGAATGCTCTTGACGGATTCTAAGAAAAAGAGTATAATAAAAATTCGTACCTTAACACTATTTTCAAGTTCTGGCTTTTA
>JAUPUC010000050.1 GCA_030917745.1 Patescibacteria group bacterium
CAAAGACGAAAAACTGCAGTCCGATAACAAAAGTAGCGAGTGATAAGAGGAGATAGTTTCGGTAGGGAGTAATTTTGAAGTCCTGAAAATAATTGGCGAGAAATATGCCGAAGAGACCAAGAGAAATCACGATCAGAATGAGGCCAGGGATACCGAAGAATTTGAGAGGACGAACATCTCGGACGGCCTTGAGAATAATACGAGCGCTGTTATTGACGAAGCTGTACACGCTTTTGACGATTTTAGATTTTCGATCAGCGAAATAGGTGACTTGAACTGGAATCCATACGACACGAAGGTTTTTTCCGATGGCGTCAATAATAGTTTCTTGAGTATAGGTAAAACCAGCGGGATTATTGAGACGAAGCAGTGTCTCGCGAGTATGTGCTCGAAATCCACAGGTGAGATCATCAGTGCGTATATTGAGGAAAGAGCCGACCAGTGAAGCCCCGAGACGATTAAAGAAGTCTTTTATCCAGGGGATATTTTTTGCGGTGGATTGTGAGAATCGGTCTCCAATAACCATATCAGCCTGATTGGTCAGAATAGGATGAAGTAATTTAGTTATTTCTTGGGGGTCAAACTGACCATCCGCGTCGATATTGACCATGATATCAGCCCCTTCTTTGAGAGCATTTTCACTGGCAGTAGCAAACATCACTCCGAGTCGCCGGTTGATACCATGAAGCAGAACGAAATCGGCCCCAGCTTCTTTGGCGACTTGAGCGGTGTGGTCAGAAGAGCCATCATCAACGACTTGTACCAGTACTTCATCAATACCTTCGAAATGTCGGGGAATGCGCTTGATGGTTTCTCGGATTTTCTCTTCTTCGTTGTAAGCGGGAATATTGATGATGAGACGCATAGCGTAATATTAGGGTTATGGCGTTTCTATTGTAGCATTTTCTGGCGTTTTCGTGGGTTTGGGCATTTCTGGGGAAGTATTTTCCGGAGCAGCTTCTTTTTTTTGTATAAGGAGTTTTGGGCTTATATCAGCACATTTCCAATCACATGTTTCTTTAGCACCTTCTATTCCGGTTTTGATGAGATTCTGGCGACATTCAGTCAGACGTGCTTCACAGGCTTTTTTCTGGGTGTCGAAATAGTGCCAATTGACATCGTATCCAATATATTTCAGAGAAAAATAGAAGATTGCTCCGATATGAATGAGCCAGAGAAGATGTTTGATGAGTGAAAACATACAAAATCAAAATTGACGATATATCGAGAGAAGATGGGTATGCGGTAGGAAACATCGAGAGCGCTATTCTCACGAGGTGATTATCGACCAATGCCTTTGTAACGAATGCCAGCTTCGAGAAAGGCGACCTTGTCGAGACAATTTTTTCCGTCCACAATCACTTCGACGTGATGTTGTTTGAGAAGTTCCGGAGTAAGATGCTCTGTGAATTCACGGTGGTTGGTTGCTAAAATGAGAGCGGTAGATTTTTCAAGGAAGGTTTCGAGTGAGGATTCTGTCGAGAGAGAAGGTAGATGTGGATCGTAGGTGATGACTTCTGCTTTATGGTGCTTGAGGTGTTCGATGATACGAAGAGCCGGTGATTCACGGAGGTCATCGATATTCGCTTTGTAGGCGAGACCAAGAACACCAATGACTGTGCCATTGAGGGGGAGTCGGATTTCATTGAGTAAATTTTGTAAGAGTTCAACGGAATATGCCGGCATAGCATTATTGATCTCGCGGGCGATTTTGAGAAAGCGGTGGTCAAAACCAGATTTTTTAGCTCGTTCGATAAGATAATACGGATCTACGGGTATGCAATGACCGCCGACGCCGCAAGATGGGTAGTGTGCCAGGAAAGAAAAAGGTTTGGTTGCGGCACCTTGGATGACATCTTTGACATCAATACCGAGGACATCGAATGATCTAGCAAGCTCATTCACAAAAGCGATATTGACATCTCGGAAGGAATTTTCGACAATTTTCACCGCCTCTGCTTCCCGGATTGATTTCATGGGACGAATCTCACCATCCACGATAGAGCGGTAGAAAGCAACTGCTTTTTCAAGTCCGATGGAGTCAATGGACCCAACGACACGGGGAATATTGGTGACATTCCATTTTTCATCGCCTGGATTAATTCGTTCAGGACAATGAGCAAGAAAGAAATCCTTGCCAACTGTATGCCCATGTTTTTCAAAGATGGGGAGAATAACTTCTTCTGAGACACCCGGATTGACCGTGGACTCGAGGACAACCAATACGCCAGGTTTGAGTTGAGAGGCGGAGAGTGTTGCGGCAGAGATAACCGGCTCGAGATCAGGGTAGTACATTTCATCAACCGGAGTAGGAACACAGATGAGCACGATATCTGCTTTGCTGAGACGATCTGGTTGGTCGGTAGCTTCAAAGGGAAATTTTTTCAGGAGGGTATCGAGTGCCGCATCCTCAATGGGACATTCTTGTTTGTTGATTTTGGCAATTTTTTCCTGATGTGTATCGAAACCGATGACCGCGTACCCCTGTTCAACAGCGCGTACCGCGAGAGGAAGTCCGACATATCCGAGACCGATGACAGCGACTGTTTGTTGCATAGCTATTTCTTTAGCGGATGAGCTATACTGTATTGTAGGCTGGGGTGGTATGACTGGCAAGAGGCTCCCCAATTCTGATTCAAAGAATGTATTATTGCTTATGCTTCTTACCTCGAAAATTGAAAAAGCGATTGTTCGATCGGCTGAGCTTCACCGTCATCAACAGCGTAAGGCAGGAGGAGCACCATATGTTGTGCATCCTTTTGCGGTAGCGTTCCTTCTGGCTCATTACTCCGAAGACGAAGACGTTATTTGTGCCGGATTACTACATGACATTTTGGAAGATGTTCCAAGTTATGGGGCGGATCGGATGCGGGCGGAATTTGGTGAGCGCGTGTATGCTATCGTAAGAGAAGTCACGGAAGACCATGAAGCTGAGGATCATATCCAGTTTTTCCCCTACGGGAATACTCGAAAAAAACAGTGGAAGACTCGAAAGGAGGGATATTTACAAAGATTAGAGAATGATTCAACAGAAGGATTGATGATTGCGGCAGCAGATAAGATTCACAATCTCCGCTCCTTGGTTGACGGATATATTGAGGAAGGTGAGAAGATTTGGAAAACTTTCCCAGCAGGGAAAGAAGAGACGTGGTGGTTTTATCAATCAGTATTAGCCGTTCTCGCTCGTCGACTTACCCATCCATTAGTCGATGAGTTGCGGGTAGTCTTGCGTGAGGCGGAGGAAAAAATGTTCAAAGTATAAAAGAATATGAAGACTATGCGTTTCGAAATCCTTTCCCTTTTTCCCGAGAGCTTCCATTCCTACTTGAACGTCTCTATTTTGAAGCGGGCCCAGGAAACCGGACATATTGAGATTGTTACTCATAATCCGCGTGACTTCACGCATGATCGACACAAAACGGTTGATGATACGCCTTATGGCGGTGGAGCCGGTATGGTCATGAAGGTTGAACCATTCGCGGAATGTCTGGCAGCAATTTATCAGAAAGAAGAGAAGCGGTATCGAAGAGAACGAACGCGCACGATTCTTTTCTCCGCAAAGGGTCATCTGTTTACTCAGTCGGATGCGCGACGTTTTGCACAACAGTATGACAGGTTGATTTTTCTCTGCGGTCGTTATGAGGGTGTGGATGAGCGGGTGGCGGAACATTTGGTAGACGAAGAAATCTCTATTGGTGATTTTGTGCTCACGGGAGGCGAATTGCCGGCCATGATAGTGACTGATGCGGTAGCACGTCTTTTGCCTGGAGTGCTCGGGAATGACGAGAGCGCTGCTACAGAATCATACAGTGAGAGTGGTATCGTGGAATATCCGCAGTATACAAAACCAGAATGCTTTGGTGATTGGTGTGTTCCGGCAGTCTTGCTTTCTGGACACCATAGCGCTATCGAAGTATGGAGAAAAGAGCAATCTTTACTGATGAGTAAGAAGAGACGCAAGGTATCGGATTCTGAAATAGCAAATGGAGAATATGAAAACTGAAATTCAGTCTCGTTCTTCCGGAGTGCTTGACCGGCCGCTCCTGTTGGCAATTTTTGCCTTACTCGGTATTGGATTATTGATGATCGCGAGTGCTGGTGTGGCTTATGGAAAAGTGCGTTTTGGTGATGAGTATTTTTTTTTGAAGCAGCAATGTTTTGGTTTGGCGGTGGGAATAATTTCGCTTTTTATTGTCTCACGTCTTGATTATCATCTCTTCCGTAAGTTTGTGGTGCCCCTTTTCTTTTTGGCTGTGGCTTTGTTAGTCATGGTTTTTATTCCAGGAGTTGGTACAACAGTGTATGGAGCGGCTCGCTGGATTGAACTCGGACCGCTTTCGTTTCAACCATCTGAAGTGATGAAGCTCGCGATTATTCTCTATCTTGCTGCCTGGCTCTCTGGTAAGCAGCAGGTGAAGAATAATGCTGATTTTTTTGAGGGATATGTTCCTTTTGTAGCTATTCTTTCATTGGTTGGTTTTCTTATCATCAAGCAACCTGACACCGGAACACTGGGTCTTATTTTCTGTATTGCTTTGACCATTTTTTTTGTTTCAGGAGCTCGTCTTTCGTATATTTTCTTCACGATTCTTGGGGGGATTGCAACTCTCGCACTTTTGATTCGTCTCGCGCCCTATCGGATGGAGCGTTTTCTTGTTTTTTTAAATCCTGATCATGATCCTCTTGGATCCGGGTATCAGCTGAACCAAGCACTCATGGCACTTGGTTCGGGCGGATGGTTTGGTGTCGGACTCGGACAAGGTCGTCAGAAATTTAATTATTTACCTGAACCGGTGACAGACTCTATTTTTGCGGTTCTGGGTGAGGAAGTAGGATTTATCGGAGTCGCAGTCGTGGTAATGCTGTTTCTTTTTGTTGCCTGGAGAGGATTACGTATCGCGCAAAGAGCCCCAGATATGTTTGGGAGACTCGTTGCGGTAGGAATTATTTCCTGGATTTTTATTCAGGCAATGATTAATACCATGGCTATTTCAGGAATAATTCCTTTGACAGGGATTCCTTTGCCGTTTATCAGTTATGGGGGAACATCGCTGGCTGTTCTTTTAACGGCCATCGGTATCTTGTTGAACATATCCAAACAGGCTAGACTGGAGGCATAAATAAACAGTTCAGATTACCTATTTTTATGGCTCATCAAATACCACGAGTGGTACTTTCAGGAGGTGTTTCGGGAGGGCATACTTACCCCTTGATTGCCGTGGCACGCGTTTTGCGAAAACGGTATCCAGAGGGAATTGAAATTCTCTTTCTTGGCGGTGGGGGTGTTTTTGAAGAGGCTGCCATGAAAGCGGAAAACATTCCGATGCAGAGTGTTCTCTTCGGAAAGATGCGGCGTTATTTTTCTCTTCTGAATTATCTTGATATATTCAAGCTCCCTATCGGTATCATACAGGCCTTGTGGCATCTCCTCTGGTTTATGCCGGATGCGGTATTTTCAAAGGGAGGCGCCGCTTCGGTGCCTGTAGTTGTGGCAGCTCGCTTCTATCGTATTCCAGTATTGATTCATGACTCTGATTCGGTAGCCGGTCGAGCAAATGCCTGGCTTGGTAAGTGGGTGCAAAAAGTCGCTATTGCCTACCCGAGCGCGGCTCAATATTTTCCTGCCGGTAAGACTGCTCTGACTGGCAATCCTGTTCGAGAAGAAATCGTATCTGGTTCGAGAGAGCGAGGTAAAGAACGTTTCCACCTTGACCCGGAGAAGAAAACAATTGTTTTGTTCGGGGGAAGTCAGGGAGCGCACGGGTTAAATAATGCCTTACTACGGATTTTACCAGCTCTGTTGATGAAGAGGGTACAGATAATCCATCAGACCGGGAGTAGTCACTTAGAAGGAGTGCTGGCTCTTTCGGCTGAGTTGGGTGTGCCGACTGAAAATGGGAGCTATCATCCGATAGCTTTTCTTTCCGCACAGGAAATGGGTGATGCGATTGCTGCTGCTGATCTTGTGATTTCAAGGGCGGGTGCTGGTTCGATTGCTGAAATTGCCG